>CAYHKM010000008.1:0-20301 GCA_964357285.1 uncultured Candidatus Saccharibacteria bacterium | reverse complement strand
TACTGCGGAGCGGTTCGGGTTCGAGTTCATGAACGCCCTGAACGCGCGCACCATCCCGACATTCAAAGAGAAATTCCGCGCGTACGACGTCCTTATCGTGGATGACATACAGTTTTTCTCGAAAAAGGTGACCATCCAGGAAGAGTTCTTCCACCTCTTCAACACACTTCACGACGCGAACAAACAGATTGTCTGCTCGTCCGACAAGCACCCGAGCTTGATACCCGACATCACCGAGCGCTTGAAATCGCGGTTCATCGCGGGGATGGCGGTCGCCATCAACGAGCCGGACCATGAATCGCGCATGGCCATCATCCGGGCGAAGGCGCGTTCGACGAATCTGAACCTGTCGGAAGCGATCATCGAGCACCTGTCGCTTTCGGTCCCGGGGAATATCCGCGAGATCGAGGGGATGCTAAACACTGTTCTCTGCCAAATCCAGCTCAAGGGCGACCTCACGGACGAGCAGATGAAGGATCTCATCCGGGCGACCATGCGTCCGAAGCGGACCGTTTCGGTGAAACACGTGATAGCGCGGATCGCCGAGTTCTACGGAATCGAGGAGGCGAGCATGTACGCGAAGACCCGTCGGCGCGAGATTGTGAAGCCCCGGCAGATCATCATGTATATCCTCCGCGAGGACTTCCACCTTTCATACCCGGCTATCGGGACCGTATTCGGCGGCCGCGACCACACAACGGTAATACATGCGTGTGAGAAGGTGCGCGGGGATATGGCATTGAGTGAGGACCTGAAGGTTCAGGTCGAGGAGCTCCGGGGGATGTTGAAATGATGTGTGTGGTCATGTGGATAGGGAGTAGGAAAAACCGTGTATGAAAAACTGACAGAATCAAAAACGACGCGATGATACCCATAACCCACAACCAAACGAGATGATAACCACTTCCTACCAATACCCCCAAGCCCGTAAAACCAAGAATTTAAGAGATAAAAAAACTATCCACTCTTTCCACAGGCCATAAGAATAATAATTTCTATATTCTTTCCCACTAATTAAATATATGAAGATAGAAATCCTAAAAGAAAACCTTGAGCGGGCGGTATCGAACGCCTCGAGGGTGAGTAATAAAAATCTTTCCCTCCCTGTCCTTGGGTGCATCCTTATGGTCGTTGAGAAGAATCGCGTTGTCCTTAGGGCGACCAACCTTGATGTTTCGGTTGAGGTAACGCTGAAAGCAAAAGTCCTCGACGAAGGAGTCGTCGCAATACCGGCCCATACCCTCACCCAGACGGTTTCGGCCCTCACGGACCAGAAGCTCACCCTCGAGGCGCCCGGGAACACACTTACCATCACCGGGCCGCGCGGCAAGGCGTCTATCACGACGGTCGACCCGAGCGAGTTTCCCAAATTGCCCTATGTCAAAGAAGGCTCGGGCGTGTCCGTAACGCTCCCTTCACGCGATTTTTCCGCAGCACTCCGGTCGGTTTCCTTCGCCGCGGCGACCACAAGCATGAAGCCGGAACTCGCCTCCGTCGCGCTGACGCTGGAGCGCGGTGAGCTCGTCGCCGCGGCGACGGACTCATTCCGCCTCGCAGAGATCAGGATGCCGGCCAAGACCAAAGGCTCGTTCGAGACCGTGCTTATCCCCGCCCGGAACGTCCCGGATATCCTCCGCGCGGCAGATGAAAGCGAGGAGACCGAAGTCCGGGTCGGCGAAAACCAGTGTTCGTTCGTGACCGAGTCTGGGTACCTCACCTCCCGGACCATCGATGGCGCGTTCCCCGACTACAAGGCCATCATCCCCCGCGACTCGATGGCGTCGGCCACCTGCCTCAAGGACGATGCCCTCCGCGCGTTCAGAAAGGTCTCCATCTTCGTCGATTCCTATAACCAAGTGCACCTATCGCTGAAACCCTCCGAAAAAACGTTCACCGTGCACGCGGTCAACGCTTCCGTAGGAGAAGCGGACGACCACATCCCCGCGACCATCGACGGGGAAGACATCGACATCAACTTCAACGCGCGGTACATTGCCGATGCCCTCGCCGTCATGGGCGGGACTTCGATTGCATTCTCTGTAGCGGGCCCCGGAAAGCCGATGCTCATAACCGACGCCCCGCACAAGAATTTCACCTACCTCGTCATGCCCATGAACCGCTGAGCCTGCCACATGAACGACGCGCAACCATGAAGCCCGCCCATACATTCCTCTCGAAATTCAAATCCCTCACGCCGCCTGACGACGCCATGCGTCGGGCGGTGGCCGAGGCGGTCTCATTGGTCGCCGGAGTCCCGGTGAAAAAAAAAGACATCACGATATCGCGCGGCATCGCGTTCGTGAAAATGTCGTCCGTCGCGAAAAGCGCCCTTCGCGTGCGCCGTGGGGAGGTGCTCGCGTACATTTTTCGCGAACTCCCGAAGGCTCGCGATTCGATACGGGACATTCGATAACCACGATGGACGACCACACACCTGAAACCGAAGCCGCGCAGACATTCCACGGACTCGGCATAGCCCCTCGCATCCTCACGCTTCTCGAGACGCTCCGCTTCACTACCCCGACGCCGATACAACGCCGCGCCATCCCACACGCGGTCGAAGGGAAAGACGTCGTCGGCGTCGCGCAAACCGGCACGGGGAAGACGCTCGCGTTCGGCATCCCCGTGGTGCAACGTCTCCTCATTGCCGAGAGCCGTGCGCTCATCCTCTTGCCGACGCGCGAACTCGCGCTCCAGGTCGACGAAACCCTCGTGAAGCTCGGGAAGCCCCTCGGCATGCGGACGGCGGTCTTGATAGGCGGCGCGTCCATAGCGCCGCAACGTGCGGCGCTTTCGCGCGACCCGCATATCGTCATCGCGACCCCGGGCCGCCTCCTCGATTTCTTGGAACAAAAGGCAATATCGCTCACCCGGGTTTCTCTCCTTGTCCTCGACGAGGCGGATCGGATGCTCGACATGGGATTCTGGCCGCAAGTCCGGCGCATCCTTGCCGCACTCCCCGTCGAGCGGCAGACCATGCTTTTTTCCGCGACCATCTCCGGCGAGATCATGAATCTTGTCAAAGGACACATGAAACTTCCCGTGCGGATAGAAGTTGCTCCGTCGGGGACGACCGTGGAGCGAGTTAACCAGGAGTTTTTCGTCGTCCGGAAAGACGACAAGTCACGCCTTTTGGAAAAGCTTCTGGCGGAAAACAAGGGCTCCACGCTCGTTTTCATCCGTACCAAACATGGCGCGAAAAAACTCACGCGGGCGCTCAAGGCGATGGGCCACGCGGCTGCAGAGATCCATGGGAACCGCTCCTTGAATCAACGCAAGGAGGCGCTCGGAGGTTTCAAAAACGGGAATTACCGCGTCCTCGTCGCGACCGACATCGCCTCGCGCGGCATCGACGTCAAGGGGATCGAGCTCGTCGTGAATTATGACCTTCCCATGGAACCCTCTGATTACGTGCACCGGATAGGGCGCACCGCGCGCGCCGGAGCCGAGGGGCACGCCATCTCGTTCGCTGAACCGCGGGAGGAGAGGCAGATCCGCGGCATCGAGCGGCTTATACGGAAGGCCCTCCCACGCTCCGCCCTTCCCGAGCTTCCGCCCGCGCGGCACGCGCCACCACCGCAGGAAGCCTCCGCCGGAGGGCGTCGACCTCCACGCCGTCCTGAAGGGAGGCCGCGGCGCGGGCCCTTCCATTATGGAAGATAGGTTCGGCGCGTTTACGGTTCTCCCGGCCAAAGACCATCCGGAGCTCATGGCAGCTCCGGTTTTTAGTTTGCTGTCCTCTCTCCCGGATGCGGGCTGGGTCGGAGTTACCGAGATAGACCCGTCCCTGTCCGACACCGTAGCGTTCTGCGAACGCTACGGTGTCGGGGTGGAACTCGCGGCAAACTGTGTCGTTCTCGAAGCGAAGCGGGCCGAAAAGACATGGTTCGCCGCGTGCGTCATCCTCGGCTCCACGCGTATAGATGTGAACGGAGTCGCACGGAAGACCCTGGACGCCCGCAAGGCCTCGTTCGCCCCGATGGAGCGAGCCGTTCTCGAAACGGGAATGGAATACGGCGCGATAACCCCTGTGGGGCTCCCTCCGAGCTGGCCGATCCTTGTGGACGCCTCTGTCGCCGCGGCGGAGCGTGTCATAGTCGGGAGCGGCATACGGAAATCGAAACTCATCATCCCCGGCTCGCTCCTCGTCACACTTCGAGGTGCGAGCGTTCTCGCTCAGCTTGCAAAGCGGGCATAGCGCGCCCGCTTTGGTACACTTTTGATGTGGAATCTCTGATACTCAATACCGGCGCGCGGATGCCGGTTCTGGGGCTCGGAACCTGGAAGACGACGCCCGGGGATACTGGAAACGCGGTCCGTGCCGCGGTCCTTGATGCCGGGTATCGCCATATTGATTGCGCGTGGGGGTACCGGAACGAACCGGAAGTGGGCGAAACCCTCCGCGACATCTTTGCGAGTGGCACGGTCGCGCGTGACGAGGTGTTCGTGACCTCGAAGCTGTGGAACAGCTTCCACGGGGAGGATTACGTGCAGAAGGCGTGCGAAGCGTCGCTCCGTGCGCTCAAGCTCGACTATCTCGACCTGTATCTCATGCACTGGGGCGTTGCGATACCGCCCGTCCCGGGGCTGTTTGATGATTCGGGCCGTCAGGTACGTGACACGGAATATCTCGATAAAAACGGCATGCTCATCACAGCGAACATCCCGCTTACGGAAACGTGGAGGGCGATGGAGAACCTGGTGCGAGCGGGACTCGTGAAGGCGATCGGGGTTGCGAACTTCACCGCGCCCATGCTCCTCGACCTTCTCTCATATGGCAAGATGCCCCCCGCGATGAACCAAATAGAACTCCACCCGTACCTTCAACAGAGCGAACTCCTGAAGTTTTGCCAATGGCAGAACATCGCCGTGACCGCCTACTCACCCTTGGGTTCTCCGGGCAATTACGGAACAAGCGATCTCCCCGCCGTCCTCGAGGATCCGGTCATCGGTCGCATCGCGAAGACGCATGGAAAAACGCCCGCGCAAATCCTGGTGCGTTGGGCTGTCGAGCGGGGGACCATTGCGATACCGAAGAGCACGCACCCCGCGAGGATAGGGGAGAACGCCGCAGTATTCGACTTTGCGTTGTCACAAGAAGAACGCGCCGACATCGCGCAGCTTAACCGCGGTCTCCGGTATGTCGACCCCTATCACTGGTGGAAAATCCCGTACTTCGACCGGCTGTCTAACGATAGATAACCCGGCCGTCGTTGTAGCCGTTCTGCGCGGCCCAGTTGCGAACGCTGAATTCCCAACGTGTAAACTGCGGGTCCTGCTCCGGATTCGAAGGCCTTGGGCCCCGCGGGTCTCTCTTGTCGAGCCAATAGAGAATGTCGTGGACCGAGACCGTAATGCGCTCCTTCGTCGGGCCAGTGAAATTCCCGTCGACGGGCTGATTCGTGAGCGCGTTCACCTTCACGACCTCGTTTCCCTCCCAGATCCCGCGGAGAATAGGTTTATCCGCCTCCGTTAGCGTTTCGCGTGGCTCGGGAAACGGCGTGTCTCCCATCTTCGCGAGGACTTTTGCGAAGAAATCATGCCACATGGGGACGACGATGAGTCCCGCGACCTTTTTCACCATCGATGTATTGTCGTTATTCCCGGCCCAGGTTCCCACCACGAGCTTCGGCGTGTAGCCGATGATCCAGGCGTCCCTCGTGTCGTCTGTGGTGCCGGTCTTTGCGGCGACATGGTACCCGGGGAAGAAGATGGGAGACCCCTCCCCGTACGCAGGCACCTTCGCATCGTGGTCAGCGAGAACGTCGGTCACCTGAAGCGCCACATTTTGGTCGAGTACCCGCTCCGGGGAGAGCTCGTATGACTTCACGATGTTCCCCGCGCGATCCTCGATGCGGAGTATCGCCCGCGGCGCGTTCCTAACGCCCTCGTTCGCGAATACGCCGTACGCGGACGCCATGTCGAGGAGCGTCACCTCGCCGCCACCCAAGACCAGAGTGAGGCCGTATTGGTCCGGGTGCCCGAGGGTGGTGATGCCGAGCGCGGAGGCGAGGTTGATGGCCTTCTGGATACCAACGAGGTACAACGCCTTTACCGCAGGGATGTTGATGGATTGCGCCAAGGCGTCACGTATCGTCATCGGGCCCCGGAACTTGTTGTCGTAGTCCTGTGGCGCGTAGCATGGGGCCTCATCCTTGTAGATATCCGTCGGACCGCACTCAGCTTGAGTCGAGAACTGCGTCGGCACGTCGAAGAGGATGGTGTCAGGCGTATACCCCATGAGGAACGCCGCCGCGTAGACGAACGGCTTGAAGGCAGAACCCGGTTGGCGCCCAGGGAGCGCAGTCGCCACGTTATAGGCACCCGGGATATCGGTCGAAAAATAATCTCGCGAGCCAACCATCGCGAGGATGTCCCCGCTCTGGGGATCGAGCGCTACCAGTGCCGCGTTCGAAGCATTGAACTCTTTCAGGTTCGACTCCGCAAAATCCCGCAGGGTCTGTTCCGCGTCGTTCTCCATGTCCGCGTCCAAGGTCGTAATGACCTTCCACCCGTTCTCTTCGAGGACGCGCTTCCCGAATTCCTGCTCCAAAAGCTCGCGTACATGGAACGAGAAATGCGGCGCCCGGATGCCGGTGATTTCTTGCGGCCTGAAGAAGATCTCCTCGACCTTCGCGCCGTCGTATTCATCCTCGGTAATAAAACCGAGCTCATACATACGTGCAAGCACGAGATTCTTTCGCCCGTCCAAGGCATCCCGGTGGTTTCCGTAGGGCGAGTAATACGTCGGTGCTTGTGGCAAAGCAGCGAGGTACGCCGCTTCCGCGATTGTGAGGTCGCGGGCGGATTTGCCGAAATATTTCTGTGCCGCCTCCTCGACGCCGTAGATAGAGCCCCCGTAGGGGGACTCATTGAGGTACAGAGCAAGGATCTGGTCTTTGCTGTACAGTCGCTCGAGCTTCACCGCAAGGACCCACTCTTTGAGTTTCCGAGTAAGCGTCCGATCGGTCGTGAGGATAGAGTTCTTTACGACTTGCTGGGTGATGGTCGAGCCGCCCTGCGTGTTCCCTCCGGGAACAAGATTTGCGAGAACGGCTCGGATGATGGCTTTTATCCGGATGCCATGGTGGTCGTAGAATTCCGAATCCTCGATGGCGACCGTCGCGTTTTTCACGTTCGCCGAGATGTCATCGCCTGAAATGATGCTGCGGGTCACATCGAGCGAGAGGTCCATCAAAAGAACTTCACCGGTTCGATCGTAGATTTTGGTCGACTGGGTCACTTTTCGCTCCGACAGGGATTCGATGTCGGGTATCTTTAGGGATGCCGCCCAGATGAATCCGCTTCCGACCATGACGAGAAACGCCGAAACGCCGAAGAGCACGATCGAACGTCCATGCCGGCGCACGAAGCGCGCAAAGTGAGTTTTCCGCATAGGGGAAATCCTAGCACGTTGCGGCTTCACCCCCTCACGGGCCGAGACGGCCTCTTTTTCGCGGGTGTGGTAGATTAAAGCCATGTTTTTCCGATCGACACCCCGCGCCCCGGTCCGTGAAGGCGCCGCGACTGAACTTCTTGGACGCGGCGTCGAGAACGTCGTTCCGCGCGAGCTTGCCGAAAAGAAGCTCCGCTCGGGGGAACGCCTCCGCGTCTATCTCGGCATAGACCCCACCGGCGCGCGCCTCCACCTCGGCCACTCGGTCCCTCTCCGAAAGCTCAAAGCCTTCGCGGACGCCGGCCACCACGCCATTTTCCTTGTAGGGAGCTTCACAGCTATGGTGGGAGACCCCACCGGGCGCGACACCATGCGCGAGCCTCTCACGCGCGAGCAAGTCGAAGAGAATTTCAAGACCTACAAAACGCAGGCGTCGAAGATCCTCGATTTTTCAAGCGTCGAGATACGTTATAACCACGAGTGGCTCGAGAAGATGCGGTTTGCGGACATTATGAAGCTCGCAAGCCATTTCACGGTGCAACAGATGTTAGAGCGGGACATGTTCCAGGAGCGGTTGAAACGGAACGAAGAGCTAAGCCCGAACGAGTTCCTCTACCCTCTCATGCAGGGGTATGACTCGGTCATGCTCGATGTTGATGTGGAGATTGGCGGCAATGACCAGCTTTTCAACATGCTTGCGGGCCGGAAACTCCAGGCGGCGTTCAAGAAGCGAGAAAAATTCGTCCTCACGACCAAACTCATCGAGGGGACCGACGGCCGGAAGATGAGCAAAACCTACGACAATGCGGTTTATCTTAACGACCCCCCCGCAGAGATGTTCGGGAAGCTCATGTCCCTCAAAGATGAACTCATGCCGGGGTATTTCGAAGTTCTTACGGACGTTTCCGCGGAAGAGCAGAAGCGTATCCTCGCCGGACATCCGAAGGACGCGAAAGCCGCGCTCGCGGAAGAGATAGTGAAGATGTACCACGGAGTGGATGCCGCAAAAACGGCACGCAGCGAGTTCGCCCAAACCTTCACGGGAGACGCGGCGCCCGAGAGTGCACCAGAGGTCACGCTCATGAACGGTATCAGGAACACGCTGGTCGCAAACAAAATCGTCGCTTCGAATTCCGAATTCGCGCGGCTTGCGGAGGGGGGAGCCATACGCGTCGTCGGAACCGATGAAAAAATCACCGATCCCCAGGCATCTCCCGCAGGGAAGACCCTCCGCATTGGGAAACACCGTTTCGTGAAAATCGTGAAATGAAAAACTCCGCGAAGGCGGAGTTTTAGGTTCAGGACTCTTTCTCCTCGCTCGTCCAATCGGTCACGCCGTCCTCATCGTCCTCGTCCGTGTCGTCCTCATCCTCCTCGTCCGTCTCGCCATCTTTCGGCGCGTCGGCACCCTTTTCCTCGTCCTCCCCCGGTTTTTTATTTTTTGGATCGTTCGGCATAGATGATGATTTTTAATGCCCCGCGAGGCGGCCGCAATCATTCTTAGCAAAAACTAGCGCATTGGCAAGAATAACCGTGTGGAGGAAAACTGAACTGATTCATGTTTCCTCCGGTGACGAAGGCAGCCGCCGATGCCGAGCCCCGCGAGGCAGGCGGCAGGTGGGAGAAACCTGAACTGCTTCAGGTTTCCTCCAATCCCGCGCAGACGGGAGCGCCCGTTGCCGCTTGCGGCAGGGCGTAGGTGGGAGGAACGCCCACCCACCACAAACAACCATGGTCTCGTGTTCCTTCCGGTCCCGCCCTAGGCGGTAGATTCAGCCTCCCCGGTGTGCCATACCGAGGGCTATCGCGTCGTATTCGTCATCGACCCGCTTCTTCTTGGGTAGGGAGAGGAGACGGTCCACCATGCGGATGACCGCGTCCTTGGGGGCGTTTCCGGAGCCGGTCACGGCGATTTTGACCGCCTGCGGGGAGTATTCGAAGACCGGGATGCCCGCTTCCGCTGCGGCGAGCTCAATAATGCCGCGCGCCTCTGCGACCCGGATAGCCGTTTTCTGATTCTTGCTGAAATAGAGTGTTTCGAGAGCGAGCGAGCGAGGTTTATGTGCGCGTAGTACCGTAGTAATACGGTGATACACGAATTTTAGGCGCACCGCGAACTCGCCCTTCGGGGGGACGTAGCATTCGGAGTGCACGAGTTTCTCGTCTTTGAAGACGGCGATGCCGACCCGATCGTATCCGGGGTCGACGGCGATGACGCTATTCTTCGACATTGGTCATGCGTCCGCGCCTTCCGTACTCTTCTTTTCTCGCGTTTGCTCTCACTTTAAGTGTTCGGCCATACTCTTGTTATATCAGCTTGCCCTGCTTCGCGACCGCGCCCAGATGTTCGTGGGCCCGCTTCGTCACGACACGACCGCGGGGGGTGCGTTCTAGAAATCCCTCCTGCATGAGGTACGGCTCATACACGTCCTCGATGGTCTCCTCCTCCTCGGAGGTGGCCGCGGCCAAGGTCGAAAGCCCCACCGGCCCACCGCCGAACTTCTCGATGAGCGTCCGCAGGATTTTCCGGTCGGATGGGGTCAAGCCCGCCTCGTCGATGCCGATCATCGCGAGCGCCTTCTCCGCAACCTCGTGCGAGAGAGAGGTCCGCTCGAGCTGCGCCACGTCGCGGGCACGCTTCAGGAGGTAGTTCGCGGTGCGGGGGGTCTTACGGGAGCGTTTCGCGATCTCGTGTGCGGCTTCCTTTTCGAGCGTGACTCCGAGGATGTCCGCGGAGCGCTTCAGTATCTTCTCGATCTCTTTTTCCGTGTAGAAATCGAGCTGGAATACGCCGCCGGAAAAGCGGGACCGGAGTGGCGCTGAAATGAGCCCAATCCTCGTGGTCGCGCCAACGAGCGTGAATGGCGGAAGCGTAAGTTCGATGGTGCGCGCGGACGGACCCTTGCCGATGATGATGTCGAGTTTCCCCGCCTCCATAGCGGGGTAGAGGAGTTCCTCGACCGCTTTATGGAGCCGGTGTATCTCATCGATGAACAGCAGGGTGCCCGGCTCCAAGTTCGTGAGAATGGCCGCAAGATCCCCGACACGTTCGATGACCGGGCCAGCTGTCGCGCGCATCTCGGCCCCGAGCTCGCGTGCCATGAGGTGCGCGAGCGTAGTCTTTCCGAGCCCCGGAGGTCCATAGAGAAGGGTATGCTCGGGGGCGTGCGTTCGCTCCTTTGCGGCAGTCAAGAGGACGCGAAGGTTCTCCTTAACCTGCTCTTGCCCCACGTACTCCTCCCAGTGTGTCGGTCGGAGCGTCTGGTCGAGGCCCTCGCCTGCTTGCGCAGGCATGCCGCTTCTCGTCGTGTCCGCCGTCGCCTTTTTATCCGTCATACCGCTACTGTACTACCAAGTTAAGCCTTCACCATGTCTCCACGTAAGCTGTGTGTCGTTTGGAAGGGCGCGGTTTTTTGCTATGAGGCTACATCGCCTCGATGAGAACGACGCGCTCCAGCTCTTCGAGTGACGTGATTCCCTTGAGGACCTTCACCGCCCCGTCCTCGACCATGAAGAGGAGCGGGCGCTTCTTCTGGACCTCCTGGATGTCCCGCTCCGAAGGATTCACGCGGACGAGCTTGTCTATCTCCCCGTCGACGACGATGCCCTCAAAGATGCCGGTGCGTCCCTTGAAGCCGGTTCCGTTACAGCGGTCGCAACCGGCAGGTTCATAGAGCTCCGGATTCGCCGGGATGACACTCGGATTTAGCCTGCGCACCCGCGCGATAATCGCCTCGAGTCTTTCTTTGGTTTTTCCTTCGTATCCGACCGCCTTTCTGCAAACGGTACAGAGTTTCCGGACCAGCCGTTGCGCAAGGACGACCGTCATCGCACTCCCCGCGACCTTGAGGTCGATGCCCAAATCCGCAAGGCGCGGGAACGACCCCGCGGCGTTGTTGGTGTGCAAGGTCGAGAACACGAAATGGCCCGTGAGCGCGGCATCAATCGCGGTCCGGGCGACTTCCGGATCCCGGATTTCGCCGACCATGATGACGTCGGGGTCCTGCCGCAAAGCCGAGCGCAAAGCCCCCATGAACGTGTAGTTCTTCCCGATCTGCGTTTGAACGACGCCCGGGAGGTGGTACTCGATGGGATCCTCGATGGTGATGATTTTCATGCCCGGCGTGTACACCTTTTTCATGCACGCGTAGAGCGCGGTCGTTTTACCCGAGCCAGTAGGACCGGTCGTAAGGAGCATCCCGTTCGGCTTCTGTATCTCGGCCTCGACGACCTTGCGGAGTGCTTCTTCCATGCCGAGCTCCTCCAAGGGTGTTCCGATCGAGTGAGGGTCGAGGATACGCATGACAATGGACTCACCGTACGCTTCCGGAATGATCGACGTGCGGATCTCCATTTCGGCCTTCTCCACGTTCACCGAGAATCGGCCGTCCTGCGCGCGGTCATGGATGTTCAACTTCAAGCCCGACAAGAGCTTGATGCGCGACAAGAGAAGGTGGAACGTATCCGTATCGAAGCGCGCAACGTCCTCAAGAACCCCGTCCAGGCGATAGCGGAGGCGGACATCCTCCATTTCTGGCTCGATGTGGACGTCGGAGGCGTCAACCGAGAACGCTCCGGCAAGAACCACCTCGGCTATCTGCGATATGCGATAGGCGCGCTTCATCCCGGAAACTGCCTCGATCTCGCGCTTCACGTCTTCGACCGTCTTGATGCTCGTGATCGCTTTCTCGAGGGCCTCAGGCGAGATGTCGAGGATGCCCTCTTTCGCCTCCGCCGCGTGCGAGATGTCTTTATAGCGCTCCCATGCGCGCGCCAATGAAGCGCGCGACACCATGAATTCCTGAAGCTCATACCCGGCCCGCGTCAAGGACTCCCGCACGGGACCGATTTTCGGGTTCTCCGGACCCCGGACCGCGAGCGACACCTTCTTCCCGACGATGTCGAACGGTGCGACCTCCGCGTCGCGCGCAACATCTTCCGCCATGATCCGGAGCGCATCCGCGTTTATCGAGACTCGCGTCAAGTCCATGTACCCGATGCCGTATTTCTTCGACAGCATCTGCGCGAGCTCCTCCTCTTCTTTCTTGCGGAGCTCGTTTAAGCGCGCGTCATCCGCTGCCAGAAGTCCCATTAGCCGCAATGGTACCATGGCGAGCGATGGAGCTTTCGCTCGAGGAACTCGCCGATTTCGCGAAAAAATTCGTCGCGGATCTTCCGCGCGTATCCGGTTCCCGCGCGCACGTCGCAGGACTCACGGGCCCTCTCGGCGCAGGCAAAACGACGTTCGTGCAGCTTGTCGCTCGTGAGCTTGGCATCAAGAGTCCGGTCACAAGTCCCACGTTCGTTTTCGTTAAAACATACCCCGTCTCGCGGCCTCCGTTCACGCGCCTCGTGCACGTGGACGGCTATCGTCTCGCTCCCGACGACCGAGATACCGCGGGGTTCGGCGAGCACCTCGAGGATCCCGGGAATCTCGTGCTTGCCGAATGGCCCGAAAATATACCCGGATTCCCTCCGGACGCCCCTATTCTCGTGTTCCGCGTGACCGGAGAGACGACGCGTTCGGTTGATCACCATGCCAAAGACTGAAAAAAAGCGCGAAATTCTCGTACTCCTTGATACGCACGCCATCATCCACCGCGCGTACCACGCGCTCCCCGAGCTCACGTCCCCCAAAGGGGAGCCAGTCGGCGCGATGTACGGGCTCGCCGCCATCCTCATGAAGCTCGCGAAAGAACTGTCACCCGACCACATCATCGCGGCGTACGACCTACCCGGGCCCACGCACCGCCACGAAGTCTATAAGGAGTACAAAGCCAAACGGCCGGCGATCGATGACGCGCTCGTGGCCCAGATCGGACGTTCCCGAGACGTTCTCGCCGCGTTCGGCGTCCCCATCTATGAGGCACCCGGATTTGAGGCGGACGATGTCATCGGCACCATCGCAGAGCGCGCGAAGGATGATTTTGACGTCATCATTGCGTCCGGAGACATGGACACGCTCCAACTCATCGACGGCGGTCGCGTGCGCGTCTTCACCTTGAAAAAAGGCATCAACGATACGATCTTGTATGACGAAGCGGCGGTCGTTGAGCGCTTCGGTTTCGGCCCCACGCTGCTTCCCGATTTCAAGGGGCTTCGGGGGGACCCGTCCGATAACATCATCGGCGTTCCCGGGATCGGCGAAAAAACCGCAACCGCGCTTGTGACCGCGTTCGGTTCGCTCGATAGGATATATGCCGCCCTTAAGAAAAACTCCGAGACATTCAAGGCGAAAACCAAAGTGACCGACCGCATCATCGCGCTCCTCAAAGAGCACGAAGAAGAGGCGGAATTTTCGAAAGTGCTTGCAACCATCAGGACTGACGCGCCCATCCGTTTTGCCATGCCGCGCGGGACCTTCAAGGATTCACTCGACACTCGGCGTGTTACGGAGCTTTTCACGGAACTCGGCTTCCGTTCGCTCGTACCGCGACTCGCACAGCTTTCCGGTGCGCCCCCTGCCTCGATTCCCTTGAGCGAGCCTGCTCTGCATGAGCAGGCACCCGAGAACGGCCCGCTTCAGACAGAGGCCGCCATCATGCTTTGGCTCACGAACTCCGAGCTCACGAACCCGGCGCTCGATGACATCCTGAACGAAACAGGAGCGCGCTCGGTGTCCGAAGCGCATGAGAAATTAAGCGTCCTCGTCGCGAAAGAGAAACTGTCACGGGTCTGGGAAGACATCGAGCGCCCCCTCATCCCCGTCATTGAGGAGTTGAATGCAACCGGCATCCTCATTGATCGTCACTATCTCGAAAAACTGTCCCGCGAATACCACGCCGAGCTCGACCGCGTCGCGAAGAAGATTTACACGCTTGCCGGCACGGAATTCAACGTGAACTCGCCCAAGCAGCTCGGCGAGGTCTTGTTCGTGAAACTCGGCATCACGGGAGGGAAGGGGACGCGGCAGAAAAAAACCGCGACCGGCCAGATCTCGACGCGTGAATCGGAGCTTGCGAAACTGAAAGATGTGCATCCCGTAATCGCGCATATCCTTGAGCATCGGGAGCTCGCGAAGCTTCTCGGGACCTACATCGACGCCATTCCGCCCCTCCTCGGCGCGGACGGGCGCCTCCGGACCACGTTCGTCCAGAGCGGGACCACCACGGGGCGCCTTTCCTCGAAGGACCCGAACCTGCAAAACATCCCCATTAAATCAGAATCAGGCCGGCGTATCAGGACCGGCTTCATCGCCGGGAAGGGGAGACGCCTTCTCGCGCTCGACTATTCCCAGATCGAGCTTCGCTTGGCCGCATTACTTTCGGGCGACGAGGGCCTCACCGGCATCTTCAAGCGAGGCGAAGACGTCCACGCCGCCGTCGCTGCTGAAGTCTTCGGAGTGTCCCAAGACAAGGTCGACTACGAGATGCGCCGGAAGGCCAAAGTCATTAACTTCGGCATCCTCTACGGCATGGGGGTGAATGCGCTCCGGGAAAGTCTCGGCACCGACCGGGCGGAGGCGCAGGCATTCTATAACCGATACTTCGAAACCTACGAACGGCTCGCGCGATACCTCGAAGAGACGAAGGCATCTGCGGCGCGCCTCGGCTACACGACGTCGTACTTTGGTCGCCGCCGCTACTTCCCGGGCCTGAAGTCGAAGCTCCCGTACGTCCGCGCGCAGGCGGAGCGCATGGCCATCAATGCTCCCCTCCAGGGTGCGCAGTCCGACATCATGAAGCTCGCGATGACCCGCATCCATTCGATGATCAAGGAAGGATACGAGGGAAAGGCGGCGCTCGTCCTTCAGATACACGACGAGCTCATATTCGAGGTGGACGACGGCGCCCTCGCGCCGTTCGCACAGGAAGTCAGACGGCTGATGGAAAACGCACTTCCTAAGGAAGAGATGCGCGGCATCCCGCTCACGGTCTCTTCGGCGGCCGGGCAGGATTGGGGGGACATGAGTACACTGTAGGTATGCTCCACGTCCTTGTCGGAGACGCCGTGAAGGCGAAGGAGGAAGCGAAGAAGCTCGCGAAAGGTCGCGAGACGCTCCGTTTCGGAGAAGGAGGAGAGCCCTTTACGGCAATGCTCGGATACCTCGGTGCGCGCGGCATGTTCTCCCCCGAAGTCGCGCTCGTCCTCGACCGGCCGCTCGAGGACGAAGAGGGGAAGGCGCTCATCCTCGAACACGCGGATAAGCTCGTGGCCGCGGGTTCACTCGTTATCGTCATCGCCGACCGGCTTGACGCGGCAGTGAAGAAAGCGCTCCCGAAGGGAACTGAGATCGAAACGTTTGCCGCTCCGGAGCGAGATGAAGAGCCGTCCCGAAAGATTTTCGCGCTTTCTGACGCATTCCTCGCAAATGATCGGAAAAAAACCTGGGTTCTCTACCGCCGCTTCATAGAAGAAGGGATGGCGCCCGAGCTTATACACGGAACGCTCACCTCCCAAGCGCGAGCCCTTGTCCTTGTTGGGAAAACCAAAAGCGCCGAGGAATCGGGGCTCCACCCGTTCGTCTACTCGAAGTCGAAGCGCGCCGCGGAGCGGCTCGGTCCAGAAAAGGCCGAATCGCTTTCACGCGAGCTCGTCGCGCTCTATCACGATGCCCGGGCAGGGAAGGGCGCCCTCGAGGATCTCCTAGAAGCGTTTTTGCTCAAAAAGTAAGCAGCCCGAACGTCTTGCTAAGTCAAATATTTTTGCTATCGTTAGATTTGTTTGATTGGATTTAAAAAGGTCCTAAATCTAATCAATTGGATTTAGAAGTAAATTAAATCTAGTCTTAAAAATGGCTCAAAATATACGCGGAATTCCATTTGATTTACCAAAATTGCCCACTCCGGTCGACTACACGACCCTTTTTGATGATTTAAGAAAAGCGAACTCGGCCCTCACAAGACTTGATGAGATGTTAAAACATTTGCCGGACCCATCCCGAATCGAAAGAATTTTTCTTTCTCAAGAGGCCGTATTGAGCTCGAAGATTGAAGGCACCCAAGTAACCCTCGAGGAGGTTTTAAAGGAAGAGGCAGACAATTCCGGGAAACCAGTTGAAGAGATAAGCGAGCGAGGAAAAGACATCAAGGAGATTATAAATTATAGACAGGCGTTTATACAAGGGCTCAAAATAATCGAAAATGGCGAATTACTCACCGAGGACAATGTAAAAAAGCTACATAAGATTTTGCTACGTTCAGTACGTGGCAAAACTCGCGCTCCAGGAGAATTCCGAAGAGATCAAGTCTACATTGCTCCACCGGGCACACCAATGAAAGACGCCAGATATGTCCCTCCCAGTCCTATTTATGTTCCAGATTTATACGGAAACTTTGATCAGTATTTAAACAAGCCGGAAGCAGAAAGAGACCCTTTGGTACAGATTGCGATTGCGCATTATCAATTTGAAGCCATTCACCCCTTCAATGACGGCAATGGGCGTCTGGGACGCTTGCTAATTCCTCTTTTTTTGTTTCAGCGTAAAATCGTTGCGCGTCCGTTGATGTACGTGAGCAAGTATTTTGAAGCTCACAGAAGTGATTATTACGACTTACTTGCCGCGGTAAGTTATAAAAATGAATGGACGGCGTGGATTCGTTTTTTTCTTCACGGCCTCTTCGAACATGCCACTCACGCGAGCACCGTCGGTAGAAACATTATTGCCTTACAAGAAAAGCTCAGGAAAGGTTTATCGAAATTTCAGTCCCCCTATGCTTTAAATTTTTTAGATGCAATGTTTACACGGTCGTATTTCACCCCCACTGCAATTAAGCAAGCGGCTGGACTCAGGAATCAACAAACAGCGTTAAATTTGATCAGAAAATTTGAGTTAGCAGGAATAATAAGAGATGTTTCGCCGGAGCGAAAAAGAAACAAAATTTATGAATTTACTTTGTTAGTGAAATTATTACGAGAAAGAAATTCCTAATCTCAATTTTTCACTTCATATCAGTCCGCCCGGTTGGACTCGAACCAACGACCCACTCCTTAAAAGGGAGATGCTCTACCAACTGAGCTACGGGCGGGAATGAGGAGCGGCGCGAAAACGAAGTTTTCATGCCGTCCGAGTAAACCGGCCGCAAGCTTTGCTTACGGGCGGATTACTGTTGGATTGTGCCGCATTTAGTACGGCAAATCAAACGCGAACGGACCGGGGCCGTTCACAAGGAGAAGGAAAAGGACCACGATAGCGAGGAAGGCGCTTGTCTTGTTGTTGAACAAGGAATCCGGCTCGCGGAGCATAAGATAGACGACTTCCGCCGCGGCGATGAGCGCGACGGCCTGCGTCAAGATACCGACCCCCAAGGCAAACGCGATGACGATTTCTTTTAGGGCGAAGAGCTTTTTCACTCCGCCGGCCCGCCATAGATTCCTCGCGTCAACGAGGAAAAGAAATGCCATTACGAGGCGCACGAGTGCCATCGCGGCGTAGGAAAGGAAGAACAATTGCGGTAATAAGCTCGGCATGCGGTAATGCTATCACGCCATGCGTGACGTTTCGCTCATTCTTCTTGATATACGCTCGTCCGAGAATGTCGGCTCCATGTTCAGGACCGCAGACGCGGCTGGCGCCGTGAATCTGTATCTCGTAGGGTACACGCCTGCGCCCGCTGACCGTTTCGGCCGCCCAAATGTGAAGCTCGAGAAATCTGCTCTCGGGGCCGAGAAGCGGGTGCCGTGGGAGCGCATCGAGGACGCGGATGCCCTACTGCGCTCTCTCAAGGTCCGCGGGGTCCGTGTGATCGCGCTCGAACAGGACCCGCGCTCAATTCCGTATGACTCATTCGTTCCTCCGGGGCCCGTGGCGCTCATCATGGGGAACGAGGTCGGCGGCGTTCCGAGCCGCATCCTCGACGTAGCAGACATCATCATGGAAATCCCGATGCGCGGCGAAAAAGAATCCCTGAACGTCGCCGTCGCGGCGGGGATAGCACTCTACGCGCTCACCGCAGGAGCCTAGTAGCTCATGACGTCGACAACTTTCCCGTTCTCATCAAGGAGGCGTATCTCATCGCGCGAATTTTTCCAAAGCTCCTGATCGCGGCCGAAGTACACACGCCACTCGTTCTTGTAGAAACCTGGATCACTCTTGTGCACGTTTATGCATCCGTTATAGGAAAGGATATTCAGGATGAGGTACTGGCATGCGGAACCGATATTGACGGTTGGCGCGGCGCCTATGAACGCGCACCGCCCGAGTGAATTCACGGTATCGACGCACGCATCGTTCGCTTCATTCAGATTATGCGAGAAAACCTGGTCAAACTCGTATCCCGGAGTAGGGCACTCAATCGGGAGGCTGGGCGTAAAGTACTGGTTCTGCGCGAAATAGCCGGTGCATTGGTTCAGCCGGAACGATGTCCCGTTCGGCGAGCGCCCGGTTACGAGATACACGCGGGCCCGAGGCCCCATCGTGATTGGCCCCTGCGCATTCACTGTCCCCAAAAAGGGCAGATCCGCAGCCTGCCCGACCTTGACGACGACTCCGGAGCTTCCGATCAATGACCACCCGGTGACCGTGACGGGCTTATCGAGTTGCCCGCTTGCCTCGAGGGCGATGTACTCCAATTTTGGGTCCTTTGCCCAGACATCCGTTGAGCCGATGTATATCTTGTCCGCATAGGGGGAGTCAGCGGTTATGGTGCCGAGCCCGAACCGCGACAAGATGTTCAAGGGTCCGGAACTGGAACTGTCGCCTCCGCCGCCAACTCCGTAGGAAGTGCTGCTTGCGGTGAAGAACGGGACCTGGAGGTCGTTGCCGCCGGGACCCAACGGCCATGGCAGATTCAGGAACGGCCCGGAGCGCGCCTCCGAGCTGGCCGGCCCCTCGCTGTAGATCCAGACGCCGCCGAGCACGATCAGGAGCCCAATCGCGAGGAACAGAGTTCCCATCGCCGACGCGCCGCGCGCGGTTTTCATCTTCTGTATCATACACCTCGCTTAGCGCGCCGCGCCATCAGGGCGTCGAGCTCTTCCACGACGACCTTCGCATCGCTCCACGGCGTTTTCTTGCCATGCGGCCCCATGATGTACGGGTCGGTTCCTTTCCCGGTCACGAACACGGCGTCGCCCGCTTGTGCCTGCTCGAGAGCGGCGCGTATCGCCTCGCGTCGGTCCATGATGATGAGAGGCGCCCGGCGCATCCCGCCGACCATGGCGTCAACGATGGCGCGCGGATCCTCGTCGTACGGATCCTCGTCGGTGAGTATCACCGTATCGCACGTCTCGTCGGCCACCCCTCCCATCTCGGGGCGCTTCCAGCGGTCGCGGCCCCCGCCCGTATTCCCGAGGACGCAGATTTTCCGGCGGCCGGGAAACGCGCCGTACAAAGCCGCGAGCGAGCCGGACGTATGGGCGTAATCAACGACGACGAGGAACGATTGCCCTCGCTCGACACGCTCCACCCGTCCCGGGATTTTATCAAGCAAATGGAGGGAGCGTGCGATGACCGCGGGCGTGATGTCGAGCTCCCGTGCGAGGACTGCCGCCGCGAGCGCGTTCATGATGGTGAACGTTCCGGGGAAGGCGATATCGAAGGTTGCCCCTGAGACACTCATCGATACTTTCTCGTCGGACGTCGTCCACGGCTCCGCGTCGGCAAGACGGAAAGGGAGCCGCTTCTCGACCGGGAGCTTTAGGAACACCTCACCCAGTTCATCCTCCGGGTTCGCAACCATGATGCGCGGACGCTTCCCGGAGTTGAGGAGTGCGCGCCCTATCGCGAGCTTCGCTTCCTTGTACTTTTCATATGATCCGTGCGATTCAATGTGCTCGCGCGCGATGTTCGTGAAGATGAGTGCGTTCAAAGAGAGCGCTTCGTGGCGGAATTGTCGCGCGCCTTCGGACGTGATCTCGATGACGGCGTGCGTGCAATCGCGGTCGACGGCCTCCCGGAGCAACTTCTGCACAAACCCTCTTCCCGGCATCGTCATCTTGAATAGGTTCGGCCGCGTCTCTTTGTC
>CAYHKM010000007.1:0-26223 GCA_964357285.1 uncultured Candidatus Saccharibacteria bacterium | reverse complement strand
CTTCCGATCTCCAGTCATCATGTATTGGCTTGGCGGACAGGGGAAACCAGACACGGTGCGAGCGAATCTCGTTCTGTTTTTTGTCGGCAATATCGTATTCTCTTTTGTCGCGTACTGGATTGGAGGTCTTTTCACATCGTCATTACTCGGGCTCGCTGTAGTCACTGTGCCGATATTTGCGCTCGGCCTCGGGATTGGCTCTTTGATGTTCGGGCGCGCACACGAGGCCATGTTCCGCCGCATCTGCTACGCGCTTATTGCGGTCGCGGTTCTTATCAGTTTGCCGATTCTCGACGGCGTGATTCGCTGAAAGGGGACGAGGGTGTATACTCTACCGATGTGGAAGCAGATATCGTTGTCGACCTCCAATACGGTGATACCGGAAAGGGCAAAGTAGCCCATTTTCTTTGCAAGTCTAAGAAGTACACGCACGTCCTCCGCTACAACGGCGGGTGTAACGCTGGCCACACGGTATTCCATAACGGAAAGAAATTCGTGACCCACCACATCCCGGTGGGCGTTTTTTGGGGGGTCCGGTCCGTCATCGGCCCCGGCTGCGTCCTCGACCCCGTGCAATTCATGCGCGAACTCAAGGAACTCGCAGACGGCGGGGTCAATGTGGACGGCATGGTCTTCATTGCGAAGAACACGCATGTCATCACGGAGAAGCACAAGGCGGAGGACGGGAACGAAGAAAAGCTCGGCACCACGCGCCGCGGGAATGGCCCCGCGTACCGCGACAAGTATGCGCGCGTCGGCGTCCGGGCCGAAAGCATTCCGGAGCTCAAACCCTACCTCATCGACCTCTACGACGAGTTTCACGGGAAGAAAGACGTTCGCATACTGGGCGAGGGCGCGCAGGGCTTCGGGCTCGACATCGACTGGGGGGATTATCCCTACGTCACCTCATCCCATTGCACCGTCGCCGGCTTTCTCTTGAACGGCATTCCACCTCAGGCGGTTCGAGAGGTGTGGGGCGTCGCCAAGGTCTACGAAACGTACGTCGGCGCGAAGAAATTCGAACCGGCCGAGCCCATTTTCGAAAAAATCCGGACCTTAGGAGAAGAATTTGGCGCGACGACGGGCCGTCCGCGTCAGGTTAACTGGATGGAAATGCACCTTCTTGAAGAAGCGATACGCGTGAACGGCGTCACACACATTGCGTTCAACAAGGCCGATATCCTTCGCGCGATAGGGCAGTGGGCGATCTTGGACGGCGGCGTGAAGAAGTCGTTCGCGGACGAAAAAAGCATGCAGGCGTTCCTCGTCGAGCGCCTCGCGAAGCTCGGCGTCGCGAAAGACCACATCTACTTCTCGGAACACAAAGACCGCGTGTAGGCCCACTCACCATGGACGCGATGCGCGAGAAACGGAGCGGGGAGCTTTTTATTTTCCTCCACTCCATCCTCTGGGCCCTCTTTCCGGTCATCGCGAAGCTGACGTATGACGCGATGCCACCCCTCGCCTCCTACGCGTGGGGCACCCTCTTGGCCGCGCTCTTTTTCGCGGGCATCGTCCTCTACCGCAGGAAGTGGCATGAACTCCGAAACCCCCGGCTCATCTGGTACGCGGCCATGGTCGCATTCTTTATCGGCATCATGTTCTACGCCTTGTATTACATCGGCCTCCAATTCACAACTGCGGGGAATGTCTCCATCATCACGCTGTTCGAGGTCTTTACGTCGTTTCTGCTTTTTAATGTACTGCGTAAGGAAAACCTGTCTCCGGAGCACGCGCTCGGCGCCCTCCTCATGGTCGCCGGTGCCGCTGTCGTCCTCGCGCCGAATTTTACCGAGCTCAATGTTGGCGACTTTATAGTCCTTGCCGCCACATTCTTCGCGCCTGTGGGGAACCTGTTCCAGCAGAAAGCCCGGGAGATCGCATCCGGCGAATCCGTGATGTTCCTCCGCTACGCCTTGACCGCGCCCATGGCGTTCATGCTCGCGTTCGCCCTCGGAGGATTTTCGGGCGCGCAGTATCCGCCGAGCGCACTCTTCTACCTCGTCGTGAACGGCGTCCTGATTCTCGGCCTCGCGAAGCTTTTCTGGGTCGAGGGGATACACCGCATTTCGGTCACGAAAGGAGTTGCCTTGGAGAGCGTGGCACCCCTCCTCACCCTCGTGTTCGCGTGGCTCATCCTCGCGGACCAGCCGACCGTATGGCAGCTCTCCTCCCTCGTTCCCCTCGTCATTGGGGTGTTTCTTCTGACCGACCTCATCACCTTGCGTTCCCGCACCCTGCTGAAATCGTAGTACCATCACCCGTATGTTTCACGCCTTCATCCTGCCCGGCATCATCGCTCTAGCCGCCCTCGGCGCGATTTTCCTGACCCTAGGCCCCCTCGCGTTCGTCACCGCTCTCCTCCTCGTCGTTCTCGAAGTGACGCTGTCCTTCGATAACGCGGTCGTGAACGCGCAGGTCTTGAAAAGGATGAGCCCCGTTTGGCAGCGCGCCTTCCTAACGTGGGGTATCGCGATAGCCGTCTTCGGGACGCGCTTCGTTCTCCCTATCCTCATCGTGAGCGCCGTCGCATGGATGTCGCCGTGGGAGATCGGGAAGCTGGTCTTCTTCGACCCGGTCCATTACGGGGAGCTTCTCGAGGGCGCCAAATATGCGGTGCACGCGTTCGGCGCGGCGTTCCTCCTCATGGTCGCTTTGAAGTATTTTCTCGACGACGGCAAAGAAGTCCACTGGATACACGTTCTTGAAGAGCACCTGACCCGCTGGGGCCGGATTGAGGCGATCGAGATAGGCCTCGCCCTCTCGGCCGTCGTCGGATTCTCGTTTCTCGTGCCGGACGAGGCGCGCGCGGTCGTGCTCACCGCAGGCGTCATCGGTGTCATCCTTTTCCTCGTGATGCAGGGCATCATGAGTGCCTTCTCGGTCGAGGCAAAAGGAGCCGTCACCTCTGGCCTCGCGCTCTTCCTCTACCTCGAAGTGCTCGATTCCGCATTCTCCTTGGACGGCGTTGTGGGTGCGTTTGCTTTGACTTCCGCCATTCCGGTCATTGCGGTGGGTCTCGGCATCGGCGCGTATTTCGTCCGGTCCCTCACCATCTACATGGTCCGCGAGCGCACGCTCGAGACCCTGCGGTACCTGGAGCACGGCGCTCACTGGGCCATTTTCGGCCTCGCGGGGTCCATGTTCGCGAACCTCATCGTCGAGGTGCCCGAGCTCGTGACCGGGGGCATCGGGTTCGTCTTCCTCGTTGCCGCGTATTATTCATCACTCCGCTTCCGCAATCCCGCGCGCTCGTGACGCGATATACTGGGAACATGTGAGATCCATTCCGAGGAGCACGGAGTGCAGAGCAGAAGCCCGATGAGATACTTCATCGCCCATCTCCTAGAGGGAAAGGCGAAGATGTATCACGAGGCGCTCACACGCGCCCTCTCCGACCGCTTCGCGCTCGTGCCCTTGCACGAGCGCGTACCGCCGCACCTCACGGTGAAGATACCGTTCGAGGCGGATGAAACCGAGATCAAGGACATGGAGCGGGTTCTGCGTTCTTTCGCGCGCACCCGCGCCCCGGCGCATGTCACGCTTTCCGATTTCGGCCATTTCGGCTTCCGGACCATCTATCTCGATGTCGCCCGGAGTCCGGAAGCGACCGCGCTCACGCGCGAAGCCCTTCGGGTCCTCAGGGACAACCTTCCGTGGCTCCCACGCCCGCCTTTAGAGGGGAACAAACTTCACGCGTCCGTCGCCCGCTTCCTCCCGCGGCAGAAGTTCCGCCGTGTCTGGCGCCTTCTTGAAGGCATGCATCCGCGCTTCACGACAACCCTCGACAACCTCGCCATACTCAAGCGCGAGGACAAGGCGTGGACGGTCCATACGCTCATCCCGCTCACGGGAGAAGTCCGCCCCGAGGCGGTGGAACACTCCCCCACAGACGTTTTCCTTGAGGGCGAAGCTTTGGTACCATGAGAAGCATATGAAAAAGAGGGCATGGAACAACAAGAATCAGATGGACAGCTTTTACCATCAGCCGACGCCTCTTCGGGTCGCGCCGCGCATGGGCAATTTCCAGAAGAATCGGGGCATCAAGGGTATGAGGAAGGGAGCGCGCTGAACCCGAAGTCTCTGAAAAGCCATTATTTCAAGCCACGGTTTCGAGAAGGGCCTTCGTGGTACCATGGGCTGATTAACGGCATAATCATAACGAAGAGCATTCCAGTATGAACACAGGTCATGAACACGGAGGGCACGAAGGAGTCCTCGGGAGCGCGATGGTTTCCCGGCTCGCCGCGGCCTTCCTCCTCGTCGCGACCATCCTGGTAGGCGTCCATGCGGTGAAATCGCTCATGGACATCGACACTTCGCCGTCGCCCGCAGTGAATACCATCACGGTTTCGGGAACCGGCAAAGTATCCGCCTCCCCCGACGTCGCGACGGTCTCGTTCACGGTATCCGAGAACGGCGATACGGCGTCACAGGCGCAGGATGCGTCGACCAAAAAGTCGAACGTTGCGATCGCGGTCGTGAAAGAGCTCGGCATCCCTGACAAGGACGTGAAGACCACCTCGTACAACCTCTCGCCGCGGTACCAGAACCAGCCGTGCTACACGGGCTACTGCCCGCCTTCCGAGTCCCGCATCATCGGATACACCGTGTCCCAGACGGTCGAGGTGAAGATACGCGACCTCGACCTCGTCGGGAAGGTGCTCGCGAACCTCGGCGACACGGGCGTCTCGAACCTCTACGGCCCCAACTTCACCATAGACGACGAAGAGGGCGTGAAAGCGAAGGCGCGCAAATCAGCCATTCAGAACGCCCGCACCAAGGCGAATGTCCTCGCGAAGGATCTCGGGGTGCGCATCGTCCGCGTTGTCAACTTCAGCGAGAGCGGCGGCCCCATCTGGTACGGAAAAACGATGGTAGGCGACGCCATGATGGAGTCAGCGGGTGCTCCCGTGCCGAATATCCCCGCAGGAGAGAACGAAATCGTGGTCGACGTCAGCGTCACCTACGAGATCCGTTAGAGCCGTTGCGTCCCATCCCGAGGGGTGGTACCATTTAAAAAGGCCCGCGAGGGCCTTTTTAAATCCCACAAGGAAAAAACAGAATGAGACCCCTTATCGAATACCTTAAAGCCGTTCGAGCAGAGCTCACGCACGTCTCGTGGCCGTCCCGAAGCCAGGCCGTGGGCTACACCGTCCTCGTCATCGCCATTTCTCTCGTGACCGCGGGCCTATTGGGCGCGTTCGACTTCGTGTTTACCTACCTCATCGAGCTTTTCCTGCGCACGGTCGCGCGCTAACAGTATGGCGAAACAATCAGGAGGAAAGAGGCGCTGGTACGCCGTCCACACCTACTCGGGCTACGAGAACGCGGTCCTCCGGAACCTTAAACAGCGCATCGAGTCCTTGGGCATGGGGAACAAGATCTTTAACGTCGTCGTCCCCACCGAGAAGAAGATAAAAGTGGCCGCTGGCAAACGCCAGACGGTCGAGGAAAAGATTTACCCGGGCTACATTCTGGTCGACATGATAGTGGACGACGAGAGCTGGTACCTAGTCAGAAATACTCCACGGGTGACCGGCTTCGTGGGCTCCGGCGTCACCCCTGTTCCCTTGACCGATGAAGAAGTCGAGGGTCTTTTCAAGCGGATGAAAACCGATATCGCAAAACACAAGATAGACTTCGTGGCCGGCGAACCCGTCGTCGTCGTCGACGGGCCCTTTAAGGACCTCGAGGGCCGCGTGGGCGAAATAGACGAGGAGAAGGGGAAGGTGAAGGTCTTGGTCTCGATGTTCGGCCGCGAAACGCCGGTGGAGCTGGACTTTTTACAAGTTCGCAAACTTTAGGTAGTATTCACGAGCTATGGCAAAAAAGGTTGTAAAGAAAATCAAGCTTCAAGCGCCGGGTGGCAAAGCGACCCCGGCCCCTCCTATCGGGACCGCCTTGGGCCCCGCCGGCGTCAACATCGGCCAGTTCGTGACGCAGTTTAACGAGAAGACCCGGGGCCAGATGGGTGACATCCTCCCAGTCGAGATTTCGGTCTACGAAGACCGCACGTTCTCGTTCGTCGTGAAGGTCTCGCCCGCGTCCGCCCTTGTCAAGAAAGCGGCTGGCATCGAGAAGGGCTCCGGCAAGGTTCCGACGGAAAAAGCCGGGAAGATAACCAAAAAACAGCTTCGGGAGATAGCGGAAAAGAAGATGCCGGACCTGAACGCGGGAAGCGTCGAGGCGGCAGAGAAAATCATCGCCGGTACCGCCCGAAGCATGGGGGTAGACGTGGTATAGGACCCGCGTTTACCGGCCGGAGCACGACGGTGCGAGGCGGGCCCGCGCAACTTTCCAGCAGGAAAGTATGCGTGGGTGGACGTGAAGTAGCACTGCGTCGCCTAAGATCTTTCGAGGATTACGTATTCAAAGGCGAGCCCTTGGTGCTCGCCTTTTTCGTTCCTAGAATTTTATCTTGCGCTCGTCGCCGTCGTATTCGTCCTCTGGAAGCTTTCTCGGCGGCTTGAAACCAAGCTCGTGGATCAGGATGTGCCGGACCTGCGGGAAGAACCCCGCCTCCTTGCCGTCTTTGCCTATGAACGGGTTATCCGTCCACCACGCAACATCGACGTCCTCGTTCGGGTCGTACTTAAAATCTTTCTCTTCCCACGGACAGTCCTTCATCCTGAAGGCATGTATCGCATAGACGCTTCGCTCGCCAGGCTCCGGTTGCTGCACGTAGGTTTTCAAGAACGATACCTGCTTCGGCACTTTGTCGATCTCTCCTTTGAGCTCTCTGCCGAGCGCACGCACGTGATCCTCTCCCGTCTCCACCTTTCCGCCGGGAAATTGCGTCTTTTTCGGGAAGCGGGTTACCCGATCTCGTCCTCGCGCGAGAAGGACTTCTAACTTCTTGGTTTTCGGATTTGTTCTGGTAGCCACCAGTCCCGAGACATACGTCACCTGAACGCTCTTTTCTTTCGCCCATCCGTCGATCTGAGCTATCCGCTCCTGGAGTCGCTCCACTCCTTCGCACTCGATTTCATCCTCCGGATGCTCGCCTTTCTCCGGTGTCTCGGGCTTCTTGGCGGCGGGAACGGCGCGCCTCTTTCTCAAAGGGTTGAGCCAGCTGGTCCAGTGTCTTTTTTCGTGCGATGGCATGATAGGGGTTGGATTCCGTGCTTGTGAATCAAGCGCAGACAAACTCGACTCAAATATCATGAAATACTTGTTTCAATAAGGGAAGCGAGACACTTATATTTGTAATTTTTCAATTTACAAACTATACTGATTTGCATGACACGGCCTAAAACGGCGATTTCCCAGTCGGTCCGAGTACTCGAAACCCTCGGATTTTCCGAAAGTGAGGCGACTCTCTATACCCTCGTGCTTTCGCGTCCGCCGTCAACCGTGCGTGAACTCGCGGTTCGTTCGCCCCTACCGCGGACGCTTCTTTATCACGTGCTGAATCAGCTCATGCGGCGCGGTTTGGTGTCATCGAAAAAGACCGCCTGGCGTACGACCTACATCGCCGAGAATCCTGAACATCTCTACGAACTTCTTGTGCAAAAGGAAAAGGAGTCGGAACGAGCGGTTCGTGCGGTGCGAGAGCTCATACCGCGCCTGAGGCGTGAGTACCAGTTTGCGGGCGCACGACCTTCAGTGAGGATGTTCGAAGGCGTCGAGGAATACGAAAAAGCGCTCGAAGATATTTTCCTTGCTGGAGAGAAAGAAATACTCGCCTACGAGCGGTTTCTCGGTCGGAAGCCCGGCCTCGAGACTCGCGAGGCCCACGAGCGCAAGCGAGTGTTTCATAAGATCCGGAAGCGTGTCCTCTTTTTTGAGAACGATGAATCTTTGCGGCTCCTTGCCGAACGCCCCTACAACGACTTTACGAGTTATCGAAGCGTCGCGAAGGGAGCCGCTGCCCCGTTCGACGCGGAGGTCATGCTCTACAGCGGGAAAATCCTCTATACCTCCGGATACGACGGTCACGAGCCGGTTGCTATTATGGTCGAGGACACAGCGCTCCATTCGATGCAGGTAAACCTTTTTGAGGCGCTCTGGAAGGGAGGGACGGACCGGACCCTCTATTACACCGAAGCGAAATGAACATCTTTTTTACCGCGTCAATCCGAGGTGGGCGAGAAAATCTTCCCGCGTTTGAGCGTATCGTCCGCGTGCTTGAGCGCTACGGCACGGTGCACGCGCCGCACATCGCAGACGCATCGGTTTCCGAGTACGGGGAGACCGACACTCCCGACGCCGAGATACTCACGCGGGAACTCGCCGCGCTTGTGGCCTGTGACATCGTTGTCGCGGAAGTCACTACGCCGAGCCTCGGCGTCGGCTACTTCATCGCACGCGCAACCGACGCCGGAAAGAAAGTGCTTGCGCTATATCGTGGTCAAAATACCTTAAAGCTTTCTGCCCCTATCAAAGGCGACCCGCGAGTGAGTGTCCACCTCTACAAGGACGAAAACGAGATCGAGGGTGTGTTGAAAACGGCCTTCTCGGCTTAAGCCCTCTCCAAAACCACATACTTATAGGCGAGCCCGCCGTGCTCGCCTTTTTCTTTTGAAACAACGTTCGTGAACGCCTGCTCATACTCCGGAAAGAACGCGTCGGCCTCGGCCTTGCCGTCCACTACCGTGAGATACAGCCGGTTCGTGTAGGGGAGCGCGGCCTTGTATACTTCGCCGCCGCCTATAACGAATATCTCTTCTTTTTCGAGTTCCCGGGAGAAGGCGAGCGCCTCTTCGATGGAGTGCGCGATGGTAGCGCCCGGCGCAGACCAGTTCGTGTCGCGTGTCACGACCACATTGGTGCGGCCCGGAAGGGTATGTCCGATGGAGTCGAAGGTCTTCCGACCCATTACTATCGCGTGGCCCATGGTGAGCGCTTTGAAGCGGGCCATGTCGCCCGGTATCTTCCAGAGGAGGTCCTTGCCCTTCCCAAGCCCCCTATCGCCCTTCGTTATCGCGGCTATCGCGGAAACCCGGGGTGCATTTTTCTCGGCCATCTCGCTAACTCGGTTACTTATCTTTTGCGGCGGGCGCGCTTGCTTGAGGCCGTGGCCTCGCGGTCCCTGTAGAGACGAGGGAGTATCATCTCCGGCTTCCACATTTTCTTTAGTTTTTTGACGTCAGTTACGCTCTGATACTTCCCGCCCGAAGAGTAGTCGCGCGCGAGGATGGGCCCCGTTTCGAAAAAGACTATCTGCGCAATGCGACGCCCCGCGACTAAGGGGATGAGGTAATTCTTTGAATTGTTCGTTATCTCCATCGCCCAGCGGTTCACGTATCCCACATCGCCCCAGCCCGCGCACTTGCAGACCTCGATGAAATTGCGGCCCAAGGAAGAGCGCGCCTTCATCATCGTGGTCACGCTCTCGCGGCCGCCGATGAACTCGTTCGTGTGCGCGAGGATGGTCTCGCCGGGTCGAAGAAGAATGACGCGGTCGTCCGGCGCAATGCCCTCCCACTTGAAATTGTATTTTCTGAAGGCTTCTTTCGCCCGCTCTGCGCGCATCGGCGTCTTCGCGCCCCACACGTGCTCGGTGTGCGCCTGACTCCAGATGTTGTAGAGCGAATGGTTGTACTTCGTGGGCTGCTCGCGGTAGTACCACTCGCCGAGAGTTACGTCGTAGCTACTGGTCGAAAGGTTCCGGCGGTCGAACGGTTCGATGACGACCGTGCCGCGCTTCCGGTGCGCAAGTATGGATTTGTCGGAGAGGGTCATGGAGATAGCTTACAGCCTAACGAGCCGAGGGCAAAGAAAGCGAATTTTCTGTGCCGAGCGAGTGACGGATGAAGGGCTTTCAGGCCCTACTACCCGATGGAGTCGAAGCAAAGAGAAACACGGCCGTCCCTCCAATGGGCGGTATTGAACGGGTATTTGACTATTCATGCATAATATGTTACAATTAAAAGATGAGTGCCGTAGAACGCGCCGACCTCTTGGGTCGAGAAAGCTCTAACTCCAGAGCCGCTCTTGCCGTACAGCAACACTTCCTCAGGGCTCTTCTTGCTCCAAATGACCCTGCGACGCAGACGACAAAGCCGGAAAAAAAACCGAAGCGTGAATCTCTGGACAAACAAGTCCGGGCCATTTTGGAAGCCGACGGAGGGAACATCAAAGCCCCGCGAATACATGTTGAGGTCGCATTGATACAGCATGGTAACGAACGGGACGCCGCGGCTCTCGCGCAGAGCATCCGCTCCGCAGATATCGTAGTTCCCGAGTTGTCTCACGCGTCAGAGAGGGATCTAGCGACCCTTCAGGCCCTCGCGGACGGGACCGTAACTCCGGAAGAAGTCGCAGAGGATGAGCCATACATAACTGAGTTTTTCCTCGCGTTTTGTGTTGCCGTCTATAAGAGCGGCGCTCGCATTGCCCACGTTGATGCGAAGCAAGGCAGTCCCTATGTGGGAGAGCGTCGGCAAACCGTAGAAAGGATAGGGTCCCTCCTTGGACCCATCATCCGGCAAGAAGTGCCCTTCGAGCAGGCGTGCACCGATATCGCTCAGGCGGCGGCCCTAGACGCAGACAGCGTTCTTCGTCAGAGGAATGAACTCATGCTCGACAATCTCGGCCCCGCTATCGCCAACGTCGTGCGGGCGAATCCGTCACTCCAGTATCCGCAGAAGAAGTCCCTTAAGGTCTTCATGTATCTCGGCGCTCTCCATGGCGATGTTCCGAAACAACTCAAAAAGTCGGGCACTAAGGTCACAACCGTCAAGCACAGAGCAGGAACATTCCGGAATCACACCGAAGACGCCCAGCACAAGTCAACGGAAGGAAAGCCGCTCAATGCCGCCGACGGCAGGAAATTGCTACTCGAATTCGTATTCGACCGGCTCTATGGCTTCGTCAAGCCGCACCTCAAGGGCGACGACGTATTCGCCCCCCTTGAAGAACTTGGTCTTGGGACGATGTCGCCGCGCATCTTTACGGACGTATTTCTTGCGGATGCCGAGGAAATTTATACGAACTGCCCTCCAGAACTTTCTTCATCGTTAAGAAATCTGCCAAGCGTGCGGCAGGTCATCGTTGATTACTACGAGGGCCTTATACAAAAGCGCCGCAGCACAATCGTCCGCAAAGTGAACCGTCTTGTGACGCAGATACAAAGGACGCCTCAGATTTCTTAACGCGCGCTGGCGGAGTGGCCGGACTCACGACTACCTCAAACCGCCATCGGGGCTTTGATGGGAGGGTGCGACTCGTAGTGCTGGAGCTCGATGTCGGTCATCGTGAAGTCGTCTATCGAGCGGATGTCGGGGTTAAGCCACAGGGCGGGCGGCTTCATGGGCGAACGGCCAAGCTGTTCCTTCACGGCGTCGAAGTGGTCGTGGTAGATGTGCGTGTCGCCCAATGAATGAACGAACTCGTGTGGCTGGAGACCAGCCACCTGCGAGACCATGTGGAGGAGAAGGGAATAGGAGGCGATGTTGAACGGAACGCCGAGGAAAAGGTCGCACGAGCGTTGGTGCATGAACATTGAGAGTTTCCCATCCGCGACGAAGAATTGAAAAAACATGTGGCACGGGGGGAGGGCCATCTCGGCGATTTCGCCCGGGTTCCAGGCGGTGACGATGAGGCGCCTGTCGTATGGCTCTTTTTTTATTTTTTCTATCACTTCCGCAAGCTGGTCTACCATATTGCCGTCGGGCTTCCGCCATTTACGCCACTGGACGCCGTAGATGCGGCCGAGGTCACCCTCGAATTTCGCTTTCGGCTTCCAGTACGGCGCGTCTGCGTTCGCGCTCCAAATGGTGCGCTCGCTTCCGTTTAGCTCCTTCAGGCGATTGTTGTCGCCCGAGCCCTCAATGAACCAGAGGAGCTCCGACACGACCGCCTTCCACGCGAGCTTCTTCGTGGTCAAAGCCGGGAAGCCCTCCGCCATGCTGAAGCGCATGGATTGCCCGAAGAGGGCACGCGTCGCGCCGTTCCGGCTAATCCGGTCCGAGCCCGTATCCATCACTTTCTTCAAAAGGTCGAGATACTGCTGTTCCATTTCCGTAGTATATCCTGTACCCCATGAGAGGAAAATTTATCGTTTTTGAGGGCGGCGAGGGGACCGGGAAGGACACGAAAATCGAGCTCCTCAAGAAGGAGTGGCCGGACGCCGTGTACACCAAGGAGCCGGGCGGGACCAAATTCGGCCTCGAGATGCGCCGCTTACTCCTTGAATGGAAAGACGGCGAGATAGACCCCTTGGCGGAACTGTTTTTCTTTTCCGCCGCGCGGGTTCACTTTATGAAAGAGGTGGTGCGGCCTGCGTTAGAGGAAGGGAAGACCGTGGTCTCGAACCGATTCGCGCTCTCAACCATTGCGTATCAGGTCTACGGCCGGGAACGGCCCGACCTTTTGCCCATCGCGCGCGAAGCCATCAAGGCTGCGGTGGGGGACACGATGCCCGACTTCACCATTCTCTTCGACCTCGATCCCGCGGAGGGCATTCGGCGCGTGGAGCAAAGGGACGACGGCAAGACCCGCTTCGACGCGGAATCCCTCGCGTTCCATCAGCGTGTCCGCGAGGGGTACCTGAAGCACGTCGCCGACTTCAGCCCTCACGCGGTTATTGACGCTTCGGGCTCGGTGGCGGAGGTGTGGGGGGAGACGCAGAAGACGCTAGTTAAATTTCATCCGGAGGGTTAATAGTTTTTGGATTTTTTACGAATTTCGCTTCTTCCACATAAATCTAACTCGAGTAATGTTCATGTCTTGCCGAATTTTTTTATCGTGCTGCAAACGTCCGACAATAATCCCAGGATGTATTCCTATTCTTTTTGCAAAAGATTTTACTAAATCGTAAATACCATCAAAACTACCAACCGCATCAATTTCTGCAATTAATTCTTTATACCTCTGAGGGGGAATCAGCATATTTGCTACAAATGTATCAATTTGTTTCTCTCTCTCGCTATCAATTTTTTCGTTTAGTAAATCAACGTTAAAATCTTTCTTATTATCAAGTAAGATGTGTCCAATTTCGTGGAATAAACTAAACCAAAAAATATCCGTCCAAGCCCATCGAAGACTCATTTGAATTATTGCTTTGTCCGGACTTATCCATCTTGTTGAAGCGCTGATTGGCGCTTTTTTAAGACTCTGCGTAACCACCAAGGCAATTCCGCACTTAGCCAACTCTTCTCTAAGGCGCGGCATTAACTCCGAAGGCGTGCTCAAAAGTGTCATTGAGCGTAGATTCGGAAGAAGTTCTTTTAATTTTTTCTCGTCGAATGACTCAGTCGTTATTCGCTCTGCATCAACTGCCCCCTTTCTCACCCACGAAACAATCGCAGGAAAAGAATATTGATACTTAGTAGAAATTCTAAAAGCTCCCTGTAGCTTAACTTCTTCAATAATATTATTAAAGTTTGTAACAGCAAAAAATCTAAGCAGGTTTTCTACTTTTTTCAAAGGATCTCGTGTTTGAGTAACCCAACCCCAATTGGCCATTTCCTTATACGGATAGGTCTTACTTTGTTCTATAAGAGCGTAGTATTGTTTTCGAGATTCAATTCTGAGTTTCAATTCTTGAAATTGAGCCTCGAGACCATTCCAAAAATATGCTGGGATGCCTAACACCTGTTCAAACTGCAACGCAGTTTCGGGTGTGATTGAGGTTTTCCCCTTAACTATGCCGTTAATTGTTTTTAATGGCCGCCCGAGCCTATTCGCAAATTCTAATTGCGTCATGCCGCGATCACCGAGGACTTCTGAGAGAGTTTCCCCTGGAGCGATTGGCTCAGTAGGGACGTATGCGGTTGTTTCGTTGTTATCCATACTAAGAATGTGTGTCGGCTATTTCAATTGCAATAAGGTTTGTGATTTTCTTTCCATTCAGGCTACCATTTTCCTCTTTGAAATCTTCCTGCGGGTGTCCTGGAACAAAAATTAAACGTCGCGGGTGTTCCAAGTCGGCGCTAATTTGGTGCCGACGATCGCCCGTGAGCCAGTGCCAACGCCCCGGGAACCCCTGCATCATTAGATCTGCAAGAGATTTTACATTTTTGACATGGCTCAATCTCCTAGCGATTAATCGCGCCATTTTCTTGCCAAAGGCGGCCTTACAGTGGTCGTCGAATTCATCGGGCTCTCCATTGTAGAATTTTTTATCAAAACGGACCTCCATATCGCGAGCTGGACCGCTCGTACCATCCGCCTTGTTGTAAGAATCATTAACGGCAGACGTTAATAATATTATCACTTTGTCTGGCGCCGTCAAGTGGCGCTTTCCACACTAGGGGGCCAACTTTCAGTCCTATATAATAGGTCCTTAGAAACTAGCTTTTTCACCCATGTACATCGAGAAGGAGGACCCGGAGGTAGCGGGAGTCATCGCGAAGGAGGCGGATAGACAGAAGAGTGGGTTAGAGCTGATACCGTCCGAAAACTACACCTCCGCGGCCGTCATGGAGGCGATGGGCTCCATCCTCACGAACAAGTATTCCGAGGGCTACCCCGGCAAGCGCTACTACAACGGGAACGAATTCATTGATCAGGTGGAGACCGCGGCCATCGAGCGCGCGAAGAAGCTCTTTGGTGTTGCACACGTAAACGTCCAGCCGTATTCAGGCAGTCCTGCCAATCTCGCCGTGTACCTCGCGACCTGTAACCCCGGCGATACGATTATGGGCTTGAATCTCCCCGATGGCGGGCACCTGACGCACGGCTGGAAGGTTTCCGCGACCGCAATTTTCTACAAAAGCATTCCGTACCACGTGAAGGCCGATGGGCGAATAGACATGGACGAAGTGTGGGCGCTCGCGAAAGAGCACAAGCCGAAGCTCATCTGGATGGGCGCGACCGCGTACGTCTATAAATATGAGTACGACAAGTTCGCGGAAGTGGCCGATGCCGTGGGCGCATACCTCGCGGCCGACATTGCGCATGTAGCAGGCCTCATTGCCGCAGGCGCGCACCCCGACCCGGCGCCCCACGCGCACATCGTAACGACGACGACTCACAAAACGCTACGCGGCCCCCGGGGCGGAATAATAATGGTGACGGAGCGGGGCCTCAAAAAAGACCCCGACCTTGGCTCGAAGATAGACAAGGCGATTTTTCCCGGGCTTCAGGGAGGCCCACACGACCACCAGACCGCGGCCATTGCCATCGCCCTAAAGGAAGCGGCGACGCCCGAGTTCAAGGCATACGGGCACCAGATAGTTAAAAACGCGAAGGCGCTCGCGGAATCCCTAAAAAAGAACGGCCTGAAGCTCGTCGCGGACGGCACCGAAAACCACCTCCTTCTCCTCGATCTCGTCCCTATGTTTGGGCCGGGCGGGGGAGCGTTCGTCTCGGACGCGATGGAGGTTGCTGGCATGACCGCGAACAAGAACACCATTCCGAAGGACCCGAGCTCGCCCTTCTACCCCTCGGGAGTGCGCCTCGGCACTCCGGCTTTGACCACTCGCGGCATGAAGGAGCCGGAGATGGAGAAGGTAGGCGCGTGGATAGCACGGACCGCAAAGGCAGTCGCCCAGTACAAACTTCCGGAGGGAAAGGAGGAGCGCCTCGCGTACCTCGAGAAGTTCAAGAAGGAAGTAGCGACGAACGCGGAACTCAAAAAAATCCGCGAAGAGATACGCGAGTTCTGCAAGAATTATCCTGTCCCGGGAATCGCCTAGGGGGCCTGACAATCCTCAGTCGCCTTGGAGTTTTTTTCTTCTGCCCAGCCACCCCTACAGTTAACTGTAGGGGTGTGCTACCGTAAGACGATAGCGATATGGTGAACGTTTCGAAACGAAAACTCAAACCGCATTTCGAACAAACGATTTTTGAACAGCTCGTCGACCACGTATCGCGCGTTCATGGGCGGCGGAGTAAAGAATTTCTCTCGGAGCTCCTTACCCCCACTGAACGTCTCCAGCTCGGGAAACGCCTCACCGGGATCATTATGCTCATGCAAGGATTTTCATTTTCCCAGGTCGGGAGCGCGCTCAAGATGAGCGAGACCACCGTCGTAAAATTGTGGCGGAATATGAAGGAAGGGAAATTTCCGGCAATCAGCGCGATGCGCGCGTTTGGCCGAACCGTTCACGAACATGGGACCTTCGAGGCACTTCTCCGCATGCTTACCGGAGGCATGCCGCCACGCGCAGGGAGAGGTCGGTGGAAATTCCTGAAAAAAATCTGACGTCCACAAACCAAAACTCAACCCGGCAATCCCTACAGTTAACTGTAGGGACTGTCGGCCCAATTCAATAAGTGGGGATATCGAATGCGGTTCACTTGACAGTTCCTGCTCGCGCGATATTATTCACCGCACATGACGCTCACGGCACACATCGTCCTCCGCCGTCGCGACCTCAAAATTTGAGGCCGCTTGCGAGCATTTGCACCCACGAAGATTCTCAAACGGCCTCAAACGAGGCCGTTTTATTTTATGTAATCAAAAACTTCGATGAGCGCACCACTAGAGTCACAAAGAACTTGGGCCGTCGCGACCGACGGTCCCAAAGCCCTCACCCTCGACGAGATATTGAAAGGTATCGCGTGGTGGAGGAACAAAAGAAATCCGCCACCGAAGTAGGCGAGCGCTAGAAATCATTACAAACCCTGTATGCTGAATCCCATGACGCCGAAACACTTCCTCGACCTCGATGAAATACCACCCGCAGAGCTCAAGAGTATTCTTGCTCACGCGAAGAAGCTGAAGCAACAGAAGTTCAAGCCGCCGCAGCTCCTCCGGGGGCTCACGCTCGCGATGATATTCGACAAGCGCTCGACCCGGACGCGGCTATCGTTCGAGGTCGCGATGAAGCAGCTTGGCGGCCACACTGTTGTCATGAACACGGACACCATGCAGATGGCGGACGCCGAAAGCCCCGAGCACACCGCGAAAGTCCTCTCGCGCTTCGTGGACGCAGTCATGGTACGGATGTCCTCGCACGAGACCCTGAAAGAGCTCGCGAGCTACTCCTCTGTTCCCTTCATAAACGGCCTCACCAATCATTCGCACCCCTGCCAGGTGATGGCGGACATGCTCACCATCGAAGAAAAGAAGGGGAAGCTCGCGGGCCTCAAAATCGCATGGTTTGGGGACTTCAATAACGTCGCGACGAGCTTCGTCCACGCGGCGCCCATCTTCGGCTTCACACTCACACTTGCGGTACCAAAGTCCCAGCATCCCGTGAAAGTGCTGAACGTGAAGACAAACTTCACTGATGTCGCGATTGAGGCCGCAAAGGACGCTGATGTCCTCGTCACCGACACCTGGGTCTCGATGGGGCAGGAGGGCAAGGGGACGGAGATGTTCAAACCGTTCCAGGTCAACGCACCGCTCATGGCCGCGGCGAAGCCGGGCGCGATATTCATGCATTGCATGCCGATACATCGCGGAGAAGAAGTGACCGAAGAAGTCCTCGCCTCGCCCGCGTCAGTCATCTTCGACGAAGCCGAGAACCGGCTCCACGCGCAGAAGGCCATCCTCGCGTGGTGCCTTAAGGGGAGCGGCGTCCGGATGCCGATATTTAATCGATAACGATCAAAACCATGAAATCAGAAACCACCTATCAGAAAGTCGCCTCATACGAGGCACAGAAAGGAAAAGTGAAGCGGGTTCTTCTCCTTTACTCGGGGGGCCTCGACACCTCCGTCATGCTCACCTGGATACAGGACCACTACGGCGCCGAAGTGATAACCCTAACCGCGGACTTGGGTCAGCAGGGCGATGACCTCAAAGCGATACAGAAGAAGGCGCTCAAGTTCGGTGCATCGAGGGCCATCGTTCTCGACATGAAGGACGAGTTCGCGGACGAGTACATCGCGAAAGCGGTCAAGGCGAACGCGTCGTACCAGGGCGCGTACCACCTTTCAACACCCCTCGGTCGCGCCATTCTCGGGAAGAAGGCGGTCGAAATAGCCAAGAACGTCGGAGCGGACGCGATAGCACACGGCTGTACTGGGAAGGGGAACGACCAGGTCCGCTTCGACGGCTATATTTTGACCCACGATCCGTCGATGAAAATCATCGCTCCCGTCCGCGAGTGGTCCATGGACCGGAATGAAGAGATAAAGTACGCCGAGAAGCACGGCATCCCCGTGCCTGCCTCGGTTGGCTTTCCCTATAGCGTGGACGACAACATGTGGGGCATGACGTGGGAGGGGGGCGAGATAGCCAACCCCGCGCTCACCCCGAAGCGCGCGAGATTTCTCACAACGTACATCTTGCCGGAGAAGGCGCCCGCGAAGCCCGGAATCGTGAAGCTCGGCTTCAAGAAGGGCGTCCCGGTCGCTCTGAACGGAAAGAAGATGAAACTGTCAGAACTTGTCCGGAAACTGAATGGCATCGCGGGGAAGCATGGTGTAGGTATCGTGAACCTCCTTGAAGACCGGCTCATCGGCCTCAAGAACCGGGGTGTCTACGAGAACCCAGCCGCACATGTCCTCATCGAGGCGCACCGGGACCTCGAAAAATACGTCTCGACGAGAGTTTTGAACGAGCTCAAAGAGACCCTCGACATCAAGTGGGCATACCTCTGCTATGGGGCTCTTTGGTATGACCCGACGATGGATGCTCTTAACGCCTTCAACAGCAGCGTGAACGAGCGAGTGACCGGAGAAGTGACGGTTGAGCTCTTCAAGGGAAGCGCCACCGTTCTCTCACTCACCTCGCCGTACGCCTTGGAGCACGCGTCGTTCACGAACAAGGAAGGGTATCGGCTGAACCAGAACGCCTCGGCCGGGTTCATCGAGCTCTATACGCTCCAAATGAAGCTCGCAAAGGCGGCAATGAAGAAAGGCAAGGGCAAGTAAACATGGCAAAACTCTGGCAACACGGAAAGGACAGGAGCGCGAACACGGTCATCGAGGCGTATACCGCAGGGGATGACCCTGAGCTCGACCTCGTTCTTATGCCCTACGACATTGAGGGTTCTGTCGCACACGCGGAGGGCTTGAAAAAAATCGGCATTCTCTCCACGAATGAAACGAAGAAGTTGCTAGCAGGTCTCCGGGCGTTCCATGCGCTTTGGAAGAAGGGAAAGGTGAAAATCAGACCCGAGGACGAAGACTGCCACACCGTCATCGAGAATTTCCTCACGAAGCGGCACGGCTCTCTCGGAAAGAAAATCCATACCGGACGCTCGCGGAACGACCAAGTACTTACAGCCCTGCGACTGTACATGAAGGAAAAGCTCACAGGCGCGATTGCAAAAACCGAAGAACTCGCGTCCGTGTTCAAGAAAAAATCCGCCGAATACAAAGGTGCGCCGATGCCGGGATACACGCACATGCAGAGGGCGATGCCGTCCTCGGCCGGCATGTGGCTCGGCTCTTTCGCGGCGGCGCTCAAGGACGACCTCGCGCTTATGCACGCCACAGCGAACGTCATTGACCAGAGCCCCTTGGGGTCCGTCGTCGGATACGGAGAGAAAACTCTCGGGCTCGATCGGAGGTTCACTGCGCGAAAGCTCGGCTTCGCGAAAGTGCAAGAGAATCCGCTCTACGCCGCCATGTCGCGGGGCAAGTTCGAGCTCATGGTCCTCGAAGCGCTCCACGGCCCGATGCTCACCATAGGGAAATTCGCGACTGACGGGATGCTTTTCTCAATGAAGGAATTCGGATTCTTTTCCCTTCCGTCCGTGTTCACGACCGGCTCCTCCGCGATGCCGCAGAAGAGGAACTATGACGTTCTGGAGCTCATGCGCGCGCATGTCGCGGCGCACGGCGGGAAAATCGGAACCATGGCCGCCATCATCAATAACCTTCCTTCCGGTTACAACCGGGACTTCCAACTCACGAAAAAGCTTTTCATGGAGGGGATGCAGGATGCGCTTTCGACCATCGAGGTTGCGGCACTTGTCGTCCGTGCGCTCGCGCTCGATCGCGCGAAGATGAAGGAAGCTCTGACGCCGGAGCTCTACGCGACCGAAGAGGCGTACCGCCTCGTGCGGAAAGGAATGCCGTTCCGGGAAGCGTACGCGGAAGTTGCGAAGAAGTATCTCGCCCCTGCCGCAGGCGCTCGTCGTTCCACCCGACCAAAGAGAGGCCGGTGATTTTGCCATAGGGATACATCACACAACGGCCTCGCGAGAGGCCGTTTTTCTTATGTTTCATCTCGAAAACGGACCAAAAACCCAGGTAGACGTGCGTGACATCCCGCACCAGTGCTTCAAATGCAGGGTCATTCTTACCGTGCGGCAGGGTATGACGTGGATGTGGACAGGGAGAGATAAGAACGGAAACCCGATCGGCGTCTGGGTGTGCCTCAAGTGCGTGAACGGTGCCTGATATGAAGGATGAAGCGGCGACATATCTCGGCTATACTCATCGCATGACAAAGGAGGCCATACTCGCGGCCTTAGCTCAGGCGGCCCAGAAGCTCGGCATCAAGGCGGGGCCGTCCTTAGAGTTTCCTGCGGATCTCGCGCACGGCGACTATTCCGCGAACATCGCGTTCGTCTCCGCAAGGGCGATGAAGAAGAATCCGAAAGCGCTCGCCGAGGAGGTCGTGAAGGCGCTTGGGAAGATAGAAGGTGTCGCGAAAATAGAAGTCGCGGGGCCGGGGTTCATCAATTTTCATCTCGCCCGCGAATACTATTCAAGCATTTTGCAAAAAGCTGCAACGTCTGAGTGGGGGAGGAATGAACACGTGAAGGGATACAAGGTGGTGGTCGAGTACTCCCAGCCGAACCCCTTCAAGCCCTTCCACATCGGGCACCTGATGTCGACGACGATAGGCGAATCGATATCGCGTTTCGTGGAATACTCCGGCGCGGACATATACCGAGCGAACTACCAGGGCGACATCGGCCCGCATATCGCGCGCTGCCTCTGGGGGCTCAAGGCGAAGGGGCTCGATCCGATGAACATCAAAGATTTGGGCGACGCATATGTTGCCGGCACAGCAGCCTACGAAGGCGACCCCGCGGCGAAGGAAGAGATGGATGACATCAATCAGCGCCTGTATGCGAGCGACCCGGAGCTTAAGAAGGTCTATGACATCGGCCGGAAGACCTCGCTCGATCACTTCGAGGAGCTCTACAAGGTCCTCGGCACGCGCTTCGATCACTACTTCTTCGAGAGCGAGACCGCGCCCATCGGCCTCATGATGGTCGAGGAGGCGCACGCGAAAGGCATCCTCGAGGAGTCCGACGGCGCCATCGTCTACAAGGGAGAGAAGGCCGGGCTTCACACACGCGTGTTCGTGACTAAAAAAGGGACGCCGACTTATGAGACGAAAGAGCTCGGACTCGCGAAAGCGAAATACGACCTCTTCCCCTACGACCTCAATGTGACCACTATCGCGGTCGAGCAGGATCAGTACTTCAAGGTGGTCGAAGCGGCGCTCTCCGAGCTGTGGCCTCTCATGAAAGGGCGCTACACCCACGTCGCCTTCGGAATGATGCAGCTCACGAGCGGGAAAATGTCGTCCCGCAAGGGGAACATCATCACCGGCGATTCTCTCATAGAAGACATACGTGCGAAGGCGCTCAAGAAGATGGAGGGCCGAGACCTGGGCGACACGAAACACGAGATAGCGGACGCCGTCGCCGTCGCCGCCATCAAGTATTCGATACTGAAGCAGGCGCGCGGGAAGAACATTATTTTCGATCCGGAGGCGTCGCTGTCGTTCGAAGGTGATTCGGGTCCGTACCTCCAGTACAGCCACGTGCGAGCACTCTCCGTTCTCGCAAAGGCGAAACCGAATTCTCCCATATATGGGAGAGGTGAACTGTCCGGGGCACTACCCAAAGACATACCGGATTTCGAACGGCTCCTCCCGCGGTTTCCCGATGTCGTCATGCGCGCGGCGAAAGAATATGAACCGCACCACGTGACGACGTATCTCACGGAACTCGCCTCGGCCTTCAACAGCTGGTACGCGGAGGGGCGCATCATCGGCTCCCCGGAGGAAGCGTATAAACTCGCGCTTACGCGCGCGTTCGCGACGACGATGAAGAACGGACTGTGGCTCCTCGGCATCGAGGCACCCGAGAAAATGTAGCGGCCATATGGTTCAGAGAAGAGAGCGGCGCATCCTGGCGCCGTCAAGGATGCATTTCGTCCAATTCTTGAAGTGCCCGCAGTGCGCCGCGGATTGCTCCTGTTCCGTTTTCATATGCGGATGCACGCTCCCGTACGATCAACGCGTATGCAGTTGCGAGTGCTGGGGCTAGTTGGAAATCCGCCGAAAAACCCTTCGTGATACGATAGCCGCTGGATCCCGTTAGAAATCGCGGACGCTATTTGTAAGGCCCATCAAGCTCATGGAGGTCGAATTTACCAAAAGTAACCAAGTAGAGCGCGGATCATTGGTGTCCGCGTCCTATTTCTAACGGGATGGACGAGCCGACGAAGGACGAACAGGAAAGCGAGATACAGAAGGAAAAAGAAGCCCTTTTGGACACTACGGAGAACGCAACGGACAAGCGGGAGGAGGAGACGCTCGCGTTCTGGCGGAAAAACCGGATTTTCGAGAAAACGCTCGAGAAGCCGGCTCCGCACGGCGAGTTCGTCTTCTACGACGGGCCGCCTTTTGCGACGGGTCTCCCGCACTATGGGCACATCCTCGCGGGCACCATCAAGGACGCGATACCCCGCTACAAGACCATGCAAGGCTACCGGGTCCGGCGCCGCTGGGGATGGGATTGCCACGGACTCCCTCTCGAGAACCAGATAGAAGCGGAGCTCGGCATCAAGACGAAGCGCGACATCGAGACCTTGGGGGTCGCGAAGTTCAATGCCGCCGCGCGGAAGGCGGTCCTCCGGTACGCGGACGACTGGAAAAGGATCGTCCCCCGGTTCGGCCGTTTCGTGGACATGGAAGACGATTATCGCACCATGGACGCATCGTATACGGAGTCGGTCTGGTGGGCGTTCAAGAACCTCTACGACAAAGGGCTCATCTATGAAGGCTTTAAATCCATGCATCTGTGCCCCCGTTGCGGCACGACGCTCTCGAACTTCGAGGTCGCGCAGGGATATAAAGACATCACGGATATCGCGGTCACGGTGAAGCTTCCGCTTGCGGACGATCCAAAAACCTTCCTCCTCGTGTGGACGACGACGCCCTGGACCCTGCCGGGGAACATGGCGGCCGCGGTTCATCCGGATTCAATGTATGTCCAAGTAAAAGCGGGGGACGAGAACTATATCCTTGGAAAGGAACGCGTAGCCCACGTCGTGAAAGGAGAGCACACGGTCGAGCGCGAGTTTCTCGGCCGAGAACTCGTTGGAAAGTCGTACGTTCCTCCTTTCATGTATTTCGCCGGGCACAAGATGGCGGACAAGGAGCGTGCATGGAAGGTCTATGCGGCGCCGTATGTCACGATGGAGGATGGCACAGGGCTCGTTCACCTCGCGCCCGCGTTCGGCGCTGAAGACCTCGCACTTGCTGAGAAGGAGCGCATCCCCATCGTCCACCACGTGAACCGGGACGGGTTCTTCGTCGACTCCGTCGCCGATTTCAAAGGTATGCAGGCGAAGCCGAAGGACGACCCTTCGAATCCCTCAGGGCCCGGCCCGCAGTCGACCGACGTCGCCATTCTCAAATACCTCGCCGCGCGCGGCCTTCTCTATGCGAAAGAGAAAGTAACCCACAGCTACCCGCATTGCTGGCGGTGTGAAACGCCGCTCCTTAATTACGCGGCTTCGTCCTGGTTCGTCGCAGTGACGCGATTCTCGAAGAAACTGGTCTCGGAGAACGACAAGGTGCATTGGGTCCCGCGGGACGTGGGCCAGAACCGCTTTGGAGATTGGCTCGAGAACGCCCGCGACTGGGCCATCTCGCGCGCCCGCTACTGGGGCGCGCCCATCCCGGTGTGGCGGAACCCCAAGACCAAGGCGGCGGTCGTCGTGGGCTCGCTCGATGACCTAAAGCGCTACGCACGGCGGTCGGGAAACCGGTACTTCGTGATGCGGCATGGAGAATCCGAAAAGAACGTGAAAGCGGTCATCAGCGCGAAATCCGTCGATACCTTCCCGCTCACGGTGAAAGGGAAGCGCGATGCCGAGGTCGCCGCGCGGAAACTCCCGGGAAAGATAGACGTCATCGCGACGTCGCCCTTATTGCGGGCCCGCGAAACCGCCGAGATCATGCGGAAAACCCTCGGCCTTCCGGAAAGCTCCGTCATCGAGGACGCGCGCTTCACGGAATATGACCACGGCGTCTTCGATCTCCGCCCCGACGCCGAATTCGTCTCACGCTACCCGAGCGCGGCTTTGCTCATGGACGTCGGGCCTGAAAAAGGGGAGAGCGTCACCGGTATGCGCCGGCGCGTTGGCGATGCCCTCTACGAGCTTGAGCGGAAACACACCAGGAAAAACATCCTCATCGTGACGCACGGATACCCCGCGTCAGCGCTTGTAGCAGCCGCGCGCGGCGCCGGACGCGAGGAGACCGTCGACCTCCTCGACAACCGTGAACCCGAGCCTGCCGAGGTCATGTCGCTCCCGTTCACGCCTTTGCCGCACGACGAGAACTACGAACTCGATTTTCACAGGCCGTATATCGACGAGGTGGAGCTCATCGCTCCCGACGGGACGCGCCTAGAGCGCGTCCAGGATGTCTTCGATTGCTGGTTCGAATCCGGTTCCATGCCGTATGCGCAGGACCACTACCCATTCAAGAACCGGACCCGCTTTGACCCCTCGCCGGGGCTTTTCCGAAAGTCTCGCGGATACCCGGCCGACTTCATCGCGGAGGGGCTGGATCAGACGCGCGGATGGTTCTATTCGCTCATCGTCCTTGGGACCGCGCTTTTCGGACGCGCGCCGTACAAGAGCGTCATCGTGAACGGGATCGTCCTCGCAGAGGACGGGCAGAAGATGTCGAAGCGTCTTAAAAACTATCCCGATCCCCTCGACGTCGTCTCCCGTCACGGCGCGGACGCCCTTCGCTACTACCTACTCGCCTCTCCCCTCATGCGTGCAGAGGATCTGAATTTCTCCGAAAAAAGCGTCGCCGAGATAGCGTCGAAGGTCGTGGGCCGGCTCGTCAATGTCCTCTCCTTTTATGAGCTCTACCGGGACGGCGCGCATTCCTCTGGCGCGTCGCCCCACGCACTCGACCGATGGATACTTTCGCGACTCGCCGAGACCATTGGTGAGATCACGGACGGTATGGAATCGTACGAGCTCGACCGCGCGGCGCGCCCCATTGCCGAGTTCGTCGACGACTTCTCGACGTGGTACATCCGCAACTCGCGCGACCGGTTCAAAGACGGAGGCGCCGATGCCGCACACGCGCTTCAGACGACGCGCACCGTCCTCGAGACGTTCGCGAAGGTGATCGCTCCCTTCATGCCGTTCGCGGCAGAACATGTGTTTCAGCGCGTGAAGCGGGGAAGGGGCGAAAGCGTGCACCTCGAAGCCTGGCCCGTCTCTGGGGTGATAAACCTCGGGGCCATTGCGGAGATGAACGAAGTGCGCGAGGCGGTTTCCATCGGGCTCCAAGCGCGGCAAAGCGCGGGGATTAAAGTGCGTCAACCCATCGCCAAAGTCGAGACGAACAGCAAGGTCGTACACCTGTATTCCTCGATCGTGATCGGCGCGTTGAACACGATGCGAGTGGAGTTCAGTCCCCGGCTCGGGACTACTATCCGCATCGACACCGCCATGACGGACGAGCTCAAGGCCATGGGCGAGATGCGCGAGCTCCTTCGCGAGGTGCAGGACCTCCGGAAGAAGGCGGGCCTCATGCCCAAGGAGAAAGCGGTTCTCACGATACCCCCCGCCCGGCGCGCGCATGTCGCGAAGCACGAAGCGAAGCTCATCGCGGCTGCGAATCTCGCTCGCGTCGAGGAAGGTCCCGCGTTTCATGTCAAACGCGCCTGAACGCCTGCTCCGCGGCATCGTTATCGGCCGGAGACCCGCGGGCGACGGCAGCGTCCGCGTCGCCCTCTACACGGACGGACTTGGCCTCGTCCACGCACTCGCGAAGAGCGCTCGCGAAGAGCGCTCGAAGCTACGCGCCCACCTCGTCGAAGGAACCAAAGGGCTCTTTTCTCTCGTCCGGGGAGCGAGTGTCTGGCGGGTGACCGGGGTGGTTGGAAGCGAGAACGTGTACTTCGCGCTTCCGGGCCGTGGGAGCGCGAAGGAGTCGGCGGCCCGGGTCATCGGGGTCGTGCGGCAGTTCGTCCGGGGCGAAGGGAGCGACCCGTATCTTTTTTCCTCGCTGTGGGAATATCTCGGGGCGCTTCCGGACTTTTCCGACGAGAACATCGAGCTTGCCGAATGCACCGCGGTCCTCAAGATCATCGCGGCCCACGGATACGTCCGCGCGGACCGGGGCATCGAGACGTTCCTTGACGCACCCTA
>CAYHKM010000006.1:17274-26678 GCA_964357285.1 uncultured Candidatus Saccharibacteria bacterium | reverse complement strand
CCGCCAACGGTATCCGGCAGGCTGTTCTGGAGCGCATTCAGGATAGTCCCGCCGATGCCCCCACTCCCACCGATAGATCCGGAAAGGCAGTTCGCGATGCCGGAAAGGCCCCCAAGGCCCGCGGCGCCCGCGGCCGTTCCGACCGAGCCGCCAGTTCCTGAATTCGGTGGGCACGGCACGGCTCCCGGAACGGCAGCTCCGGAAGCTCCTGCAGGAGTTCCCGCTCCGACGCCGTCGCTCGGCGCTGCACTACTCGCGGCACCCCCTGCACTGCCGGGAGCCCCTCCTGATATGTCGTCGATCAACTGTCTCGCGTACGCTCCGGACGGAAGCGATATGAAAATTACAAGCGCCGCAATTATTATTTTTTTCATATTCGTTTAAGCTGTTCGACCTTGTCGATAAGGTTTACGAGGGTGCGTCCCATCTCGTACTGCGCGCCCTGGAACGTGTTCACGTAGACGACCCCTAACGAAGGGTCGCCGTTCCACGTACCCATTACTGAAACGATTTGCGCGAGAGCCCCGAGTGAATTCACGAATGCGATATGCTCGGGAGCAACTTTTTCCGGCACGCTCATCATAAGCAAGGTGTCGCGTATCCTCGTGTAGATGGTTGAGGCTTCGATGAGCTCGGGCGAACCGCTGTGATTCCGTTCGGCGACCGCGCGCGCGAACGTCGCCATCTCATACTCCCGGACCTCGGTCGCCTGCCGGACGACGAGCGAAAGCAAAAGAGCGTACTCCTCCATGTCTGTCGTGGTACTAAGCGAAAGGTCCGTGAGCGCGTACGTTTTCGGCTGCTCCATCGCAGGCGCGGCTTTCGCAACGATGTTTTTCAAAATTTCCTCTTTTTCTTCTTCAGGCACCGCAGGGTTCAAGAGCGTCTCGTATTGCTCCCCGAGTCCCGAAGCCAGAGCGTCGGTAAGCGACAGCCCGGTATACTTCCCCGCAGTATTCGCTCTCGCGAGGGTTTTCTGCCAATCTTGAGCTGCGCTTTCGTTCTCCCCTACCGCCGCCCCTCCCTCCGCACCCGTTCCCACCGCGATAACTGGCGAGGCCTCGCGCTCCGGCGGGTTACTTCGCATGTATGAGATGAATCCGGCGGCGGCTATCATAGAGACGGCAAACACGCTTGCAAACAACACGGCCACCCGGGGATTTTGGGGCTGCATCGGATTCCATTATATCTCCCGATGGATGTCCTTTGTCTCATAGCGGAGCACTCGTGGGGATTAGGGCTTCTCCGTGAGGTCAATTTTGCGACAGGCGGTGCTGTATAGTGTTTGCTGTGAACGCCGCCTATCGGACATTCGGCGCGGGCGCCTTCGCGTTTGCGGTTTTCGCTCTCCTCGGCCCGCATCAGGCCTTCGCGCTTGAGACTCTCGATCCGGGCGCCATATCAAATGCCCGTGCCGACGTCAGTGAGGGGGTTGTCGCTTCCGTTCGACCCTGTTATGAACCTTCCGGGTACGCTTTTACTATCGGGGGCACGACCGCGAATCTTATTTTCAGGTCTTCAATTTCGAACCCCTATCCCTCAAACGCTATCCCGGTCGTGGGGCAGAACGTTTTTGCTATCCTAGGGGCTACTACGAACTGCGATACCGCGTCCGGCGCGGCCGTCTCGAACGTTTCCGGAAGAAGCGCCACGTATTTTTCTACCTCGGTTCTCGGCTCATCGCCAAATCCGATTCCGCCCGCGAGCATTTGCCCAGCGATAGGCTTCATTCAGCCATCAACTCCGTGCACCGGCACATGGACTCCCACCTACACCTCGAACGGCTGTCAAATCGGGTGGGAGTGCGGAGTTGTCGGGTCGCAACCCTCTCCGACTCCTTCCGGAACCGCAGGGAGTTGCGTGACCCCGTGGGGGGCGCAAACCGTCCCTAACGGAGGAACAATATCGTCACAACCGTATTTCACAAACGGCGTAACAAGCCTGTCAGTAGTCGTTCCTTTAATGCGCTGTTCATCAGGAGCATGGCTTCAGTGCGACTGGCAAGGAAACAATTGCAATCCCTGGACGTCCCCGTCTCCTGGAGCCGGAACTCCGACGCCGCCTGCTCAGGGAGGCGGCTCGGGAGGCGGTTCGCTTTTTGATCAGATTCAGAGAATCCTGAACGGGATTTTTAATCCGCCATCCGGCGGGTCGACAGGGGGAACGGGTTCGCAGACCGGAGGAACTGGAACCGGAGCCGGGGGGCAACCCTCGTCCGGATTCAGCGGAACCATGTCGCCGTTCAACTTGGGCGGGTACATCACCACCATAACTCCCTGCGACCCGGCGCAATCTTTTCCTACCGGAAGCCTGTTCATGTCGCTCGTGAGTCCTCCCCTCGGGGGCCTGTATCTGTATCACCCGGTCTTGTCGAAATCGTTCCTGTGCGGCCCGCCGAGACCCGGAGTCTGGATAAAAGGAAGCCAGACTCCGACCGCGACATGCGACGTCTGCCTTGGTCCGCAGTGCTACACGCCGATACTCCAGGTCGGCATCATGAACGCGATGCCCGGACACGGAACCTCTGGGTGCGACGTAGCGCCACAGAAACAGCCCGACCAATGTTCGCCGTGCCTCCAGAGAGTCACGGGAACGACCGCGTACTTTCCGGGAATCGGTGATATCCAAATGGAAGGCGGAGATATTACCTCGCGCGGAGGGCGACCCTATACTGTACAAGATTGTCTCGACGACCGAAATGCAGGCCGAGCCTGCCAGCCCATCACCGTTGCATCGACCCGCACCGGCCGAACACCCAACTGTCCATATGACACCACGTTCACGTGGCCGGAGTTGGTCGAAAAGTACAACAAGCAATACGGCATCAATCTCCCATCTGACACGCGGTTCAAGGTTAATGATGTCTATGCGGAGCGTATCCAGACTCCGACGTTCGACGTAGCCCAGTGTGCCGCTCACAATACAACTTGCTTCAACAAAAACATGAGCGGTGGTTCCTTTAATAATGTTGGTTCGCCAGACTCATCCTGCGCCGTCCCGCCTCCCGGCGACTGCACCGCTGCGATTTGCGCCGCTGCGAATGCTGCCTACGCAAGCAGGATGTCGTCGGCGGGTGCGGAAGATACCAACAACGGACGGCTCGCGTGCGCATGGGCAGTGAACCAGGTACTTTCCCGAGCTGGCGTCGCGCCAGTCGATGGGCTCAACGTAGGCTTCATGGAGAATGCGCTCAGAGGAGGAAGAGGAACCGCTGTCAGCCAGTCGCAGGCGCAGTGCGGGGACATAGTAATTCAGGCGGGCAGACACCATGTCGGGATCTGTCTTGATGCAGGTTGCACACGGGTGGTCTCGAATTCATCATCGCGAGCGACATTCTCTTGGATAAGTAACATCAGTTTCGAGGCGGGATCGGCAGGATATAACGAAGGCCCGGGCCGCATTTATAGGGTTAATTGTCCACGATGAAAAATATACTGACGATTATTGGCGTAGCGGCTGCCGCGGTTATCATCGGGTGGGCGGTGTGGTATTTCTTCTTGCGTGCCGCCCCTTCAGGGCCGGGCACAGGCGGTGAGATACCGACGCCACTCCCCGGAGAAGTTACGCCGGGAGCTGGTGGCCAACAAGGCGAGACCGAAGTCCCGGGCTCTCTGCCGCCAGCCACACCGGAATCCCCCTCATGGTTTGAGAGTTGGTTTGGAGGGCTGTCAAAGTACACGACGGAGTCGAAGCAAGAACCACCGACCACTGCACCGACGCCGCAGGCCCAGAAAGCCGCTGTCGCGGAAGTTCTTCAGCGTTATATTTCAGATATTTCCAAGACGATCACCACTATCGGAGGCGCAATTGTCGTTTCAAATTTCGCGCTACAGGAATGGGGAGATGAGAACGCGGGAGGCATGGCACTCCTTAGGTATTCGCTTGAGTCCGGGTGGATAGTAGTTGATATGGGCGGCGGAGCGCCGGCCGTCGAGTGGCTTGTCTCGCTGGGGGTTCCACAAGCCACTGCCGAAAAATTAGTAGCGGACGGGACGAATTGAACGAGCTAAGAAACAGTAGAGTCCGAAACTTCTCGCGCGAGCCTAAGCCACCCCTCTAGTGACACGACTTCCGCGCGCGTAGTGGGCGCAATGCCGGACGCAGTGAGCGCGACGAGGGCGCGCTCGCCGAAAACTTTTTTCAAGTTCCCTCCAAGAGTCTTTCGCTTTTGCGCGAATCCGGCTTTCACGACCCGGAAGAATGACTCTTCAGAAACCGTCTTGAAATTCTTCCGCGAGATTTTTTCTATCGCGAGAATTGCTGAATCAACCGATGGTGGCGGCGAAAAACTTCCCGCCTTTACCGTGCCTGCGTACCGCGGCGTTCCGTATGCTTTGACCGAGAGCGACAACACCGATTCCTTCTTGGGGCGCGTCCCTCGACGTTGCTCGGGATTTCCAACGATGCGCTCCGCGACCTCTTTCTGGACAAGGAAAACTATGGTCGTTGGCTGATGCTTTGCGGTGAGGAACATCCGCACAAGTTCCCCCGTGATGTAGTACGGGATATTCGCCACCACCTTATACGCCCTCCGTTTGTCAAAAACCCGGGTTTTTGACATGGCAGAGACCCGGGTCTCTGCCAAACCTACCAAATGTGTAAGGCCCGGGCCTTGCACAAATGAGCGGATGTCATCCTCGATGAGCGTAAGCTGGCCATCAGCGATTTCTTGTGCAAATCGTGTGCGAAGAAGCGAAACCATCACCGTGTCTTTCTCGATTGCGACCACGCGCGCTCCTTTGCTAAGGAGCGCATCGGTGAGTATCCCCTTCCCGGGCCCCACCTCAAGGACCACCTCTCCCTTCCGGACCCGTCCCGCCTCCGCGATGTTTGCGGCGATGCCGGGGTTCGTGAGGAAGTGCTGACCGAGCCGGGCTCCTTTTCTATGTAATGGATGGCGCTTCATCGTAGAGATTCGGAGCCGACAGCACCTCGATCAATCCCGGATCGAGTTCGGTTATAAACTCCGACGGGGCGTTGACGGAGCGAGTTCCAAAGATGCGACGGGTCACGGCATAGGTGAGATAGGCCTTGCGCTTGGCGCGCGTCAAGGCCACATAGAAAAGTCGCCGCTCTTCCTCGTCGTCGACGCGGTCCGTGTCGTCGCGCTCATGCGGAAATAATCCCTCCTCAAGTCCCGTTACAAAGACCGTGCCGAACTCGAGGCCTTTTGCCGCGTGGACCGTCATGAGCTTCACACCCTCCTTTTTCTCAATAAGTTCGTCCTGGTCCGACTGGAGCACCGCCTCCTCAATGAGGCGCTCAATGCCCTCAGGCGGCGGGAGCGCGTCGTACTTCGACGCGACAGTAACGAGTTCCTTCAGGTTTTCGAGACGCTCCGCTTCTTCCGCCCCGCCCCGCCCATAGAGCCGAGCGAGTCCGCTCTCCGCGAGCGTGGCCCTGACCGCATCTGACGCCTTCTTCGTTTCTATCACGCGCGCGATTTCCGCGAGAGATTTTCTGAAATCCGCGACCTTTTTTCGTGCGGCGTCCGGAAGTTCATGCTCTCGTTTCATGGCCACTTTCGCGAGCGTGACCTTTCCGATGCCGCGCGGCGGCGCCTGTATCGCACGTGTGAAATCGGCGACGCTCTCGGGGTTCATGCTCGCGCGGAGATGTGCGAAGGTGTCTTTCACTTCTCTGCGTTCGAAAAAGCGGACTCCCAAGACCTGATAGGGCACCCCCTCCCGGAGGAACGCTTCTTCGAGCGCCCGCGACTGGAAATTTGCGCGATAGAGGACCGCGATTTCATCCGCGGGCGTCCCCCGCGCGACGAGACTCCCGGCTTCCCGGGCCACGAACGCGGCCTCGCCGTTCTCGTCCCCGAACGCCCCAACCGTGATCTCCTCGCCGTCCGCGTTCTGCGTGAAAAGCTCTTTCTCTTGCCGGCGCGCGTTCTTCGCAATGGCGTCGTTCGCGGCCCGGATGATGGTCTTCGTCGAGCGGTAATTCTCGACCAGAGGGATGACTGCTGCTCCCGCGAAATCGCGCTCAAAATTCATGATGTGTTCGATCGAGGCCCCCCGCCAGCTGTAGATGTTCTGGTCCACGTCCCCCACGACCGCGATGTTCCGGCGCTCCTCCGCGAGCGCGCGGATTATCCCGTACTGGATGCGGTTCGTATCCTGATATTCGTCCACGTGGACGTAGTCCCACGCGTTCTTGAAGTGCTTCCGCGCGGCAGGGACCTTGGCGAGGAGACGCGACGCCGCGACGAGAATGTCGTCGAAATCGAGTGCATTCTCTTCCTTCAGTATCCGCTCGTATCGCTCCCATACCTCCGCGATGGCTTCATCGATGTACGAGGAGGCGCGTTCGTTTCTGAACTCCTCGACGCTCATGTCATCACTCTTCTGCCGGCTCATGACGGCGATGATGCGGCGCGGCTCAAGCTGTTTCGGGTCGAACCCGGCCTCGACGAGCGCCCTCCGTACGGCCTTTCCGGATTCTTCGCGGTCGTAGATCGTGAAGCGCTTCGGAAGCCCGAGATCCCGGTGGAACGCCCGTATCATGTGGAGCGCGAGCGCATGGAACGTCCCGATGAATGGCTCCGTCTTCGGCACATCGTACGGCGAGAGCGCGAGATCCGTCGCGACCATCCTTCGCGCGCGCTCCTTCATCTCGTTCGCGGCCTTGTTCGTGAACGTGACCGCGAGGATCCGCTCCGGCGCAACCCCCCGCTTTATGAGCTCCGCTATCCGGTGGACGATAACGCGGGTTTTCCCGGAACCCGCTCCCGCGAGGATAAGAAGCGGACCCTCGGTCGTCGTAACCGCTTGTTTCTGGGCCTCATTTAAGCCATGCAGGTGATCCATCGGGCTACTATAGCATCAGCGTATTTGTGATTATGAAACCTGGATGAGCGGTGTCAATGGACTTCACTCTTTCCACATGGACCCCTGATGGCGGTTGACTCCTCTCTTCGTGAGGTCTACAGTGTTCATAGTACTGAACGATTGTGTTGACTTTCATGGCTCTATTGAGCCATGTTTCTGATTCTTCCGTCCGGCTCCCGAGCGGGAACGACCATAGCAACAGAAACCAACATCGGCCGAGGCGTCCATCATTCGGACGGCCGGCCTAGAGAGGAAGTGGCGTTTATAGCGATAAGCATCGTCGCAGGCGTTTCTCTCGCGGTTTTTTTCTCAAATCTTCTCTTTACGAGCTTCACCGGAGGAGGACTTCTCGGCGCGACGACTCTCGCCGAAGCCGCATCCTTCCCGCGCATTCCGTCGGCGGCGACCCCAGCCCTTGAGCCAGCGAAAAACCTGAATCCATCCGGGCGCGGCGGCGGCGACATCACCATCGTCGGCGGCGTCGCGCTCCAGTCGGAATCAGGCCCCTCGGGTACTTCCGCCGACGTTCAAGAGTCGAAATCGACAAAGGGCCAAATCTCCATCTACGTCGTCCGCGCAGGCGATACCGTTTCCCAGATAGCGGAGATGTTCGGAGTCTCACCGAACACCGTCATGTGGGCGAATGATCTCAATCGGGGGAATGTCATCCAGGTCGGCGAGACGTTGGTCATTCTCCCCGTGTCCGGCGTCGAGCACGTCGTTAAGAAAGGCGAAACCGTCGCTTCCATAGTGAAAAAATACGGAGGTGACATGAGCGAAACGCTTTCCTTCAATAATCTTGCAGCGGGAGCTTCGCTTTCCCCGGGAGATACCATCGTCATTCCGGATGGCGTCGAGCCCGCAGCCGTTTCCTCTGGCGTCTCTCGCTCTCCTTCCCGGAATGTCGGAGGACCTCTCTTGGTCGGCTACTACCTTCGTCCACTCGCGTCTGGCGTACGGACCCAAGGGCGTCACGGTTACAACGGCATTGACATCGGAGCTCCGACCGGGACGAGCGTTTTCGCCTCTGCGGGCGGCATCGTCCTCTTCTCGAAGCCGTATGGCTGGAACGGTGGATACGGCCAGTATGTTGTCATCGAACACCCGAACGGGACACAGACCCTTTACGCGCACCTCTCCAAGGTCTATGTGTCGGGGGGAGAAGCGGTCGCGCAAGGGGAACTCATCGGCGCAGTCGGCTCGACTGGCAAGGCGACCGGCCCGCACCTTCACTTCGAGGTGCACGGCGCCGCGAATCCGTTCTAGCTTTTAGCGACGGCCGCGTCGCGTTTTTTGCGTGATGGTGGTCTTGGGGCTCGCCTTCACCTGCCGCTTCGACACGAACCTGCCTGAGACCGCGCTCTTGTAGAATTTGCGGACTTTTGCCATGGGTACAGTGTATCAAAGAACGTTCTTTTACTGGCTACAGGCGAAATAGCCACGGGCCTCTGGCTCGTGGGTGAATAGCCGCGTAAATAACACAGAGCGTCCGGTGGGGCGCTCACTATCCAGAAAAACACCACGGTGGTCGCTCGCGAAAAACCCCGAGGCCAGGCCATCGGGGATAGACGGACGACCTGTTTTACCGTGCGCGTATCCTCGGTCGGTATTGCAAGGCCTCGAGAACATGAGCTTCAGCGACGGATTTTTCGCCCGCGAGGTCGGCGATGGTGCGCGCGAGCCGGATGACGCGGTGATAGGAGCGGGGCGAAAGGTCTAAGGTCTTCGCGGCCGAGACGAGTGTGTTTCGCGTCCCACCTCCGAATCCAATCTCGTCCCCAAGAAACTTCGAGGGGAGTTCGCTGTTTGTCGTGAACGGAAGCGACAGGGCATCCATGCGCCTCCGCTCAATCTCACGTGCCGCAATCACGCGCTCCCGAACCGCGCTTGAGGCCTCCCCACTCCCCGCGCCAAGCTTTTCGTGAGCGATGTGCGGCACATCGACCCAGAGATCGATGCGGTCGACGATGGCACCCGAGAGCTTTTTCTCGAACCGCTCCCGCTCCCGCGGGTCGGCGTTCCCTCCGGGCGGGTTCATCGCGGCGATGAGCATTATGTTTGCCGGAAAGACGGCCGTCCCGGCGGCACGCGAAACGGATATGGAACGATTCTCGAGCGGTTCCCGCAGGGCCTCGATGGCGCGGCGATCGAATTCGGGGAATTCGTCAAGAAAAAGAACGCCGCGGTGCGCGAACGTCACTTCTCCCGGCCGGAGCGTGTTCCCGCCACCGACGAGTGCAACGTATGAGCTGGTGTGGTGCGGCGAGCGGACCGGGGGGCTCGAGACCAGGGTCTCGTTGAGGATTCCCGCAATCGAGTGAATCGCGGTCACCTCGACTGCCTCATCGAAGGTAAGGGGCGGAAGGATGTCGGAGAGGGCATCCGCGAGCATGGTTTTCCCAGTGCCCGGCGGACCCATGAACGCCGCGTTGTGGCGGCCAGCCGCCGCGATCTCCAAACCACGCTTCGCGCTCTCCTGCCCGCGGATGTCCGCAAGGTCGACGGCGCCGCGCCGCCCCGGGGGGGGGGGGGGGGGGGGGGGGGGGGGGGGGTTCTGGTTTTTTGGCC
>CAYHKM010000006.1:16126-17264 GCA_964357285.1 uncultured Candidatus Saccharibacteria bacterium | reverse complement strand
CCGCCACCCCAAACCCCGGCGGCGCGCGCCCCCGCCGGGGGGGGCCCGATCGGGCCCCGGCGCCGCCCGCCCTCGGGGGGGGCGGCGGCTGGTGCGGGGTTTGCTCAATCTTTTTTCTGCCCCTGACATGCTCGATGACCTCACGCAATGATCCGGCACCAAACACTGCAAGGTCAGCGACAAGGGCCGCCTCGGCGGCGTTTTCACGCGGGACGATAAGGCTTCGAAAGCCGCCCATCCTCGCGGCAAGAGCCGCGGGGAGCGTCCCCTTTACCGCTCGCAAGGTCCCATCGAGCCCCAGCTCGCCTAGGAACACGATGTCTTCGGGGTCGAATGAAAGCTCTTCCGCGGCGAGGAGGTACGAGAGCGCCATCGGCAGGTCAAATACCGTCCCTTCCTTCTTAAGGTCCGCGGGTGCCAAAGAAATGACCACCTTCCGGTTCTTCGACTTCGGAGATTCAAACCCCGAGTGCTTGATCGCGGCTGACATCCTGTCACGCGCCTCTTCGACCGCCTTGCCAGGAAGCCCTACGACCGAAAACGAATACAGACCTCGCGCGAGGTCTGTTTCAACGGCCACTTTCTCTGATGTCGGGAACCCCGGCTGGATGCTGTAGACCCGGGCGAACGCCATGGTCACTTCACTGCCGCGGCGGCATGTGTGCGATGCAGGTCGAGGCCGCCGGGTTTGCCTTCAAGCGCTCGGGTTGTATGGGGTCCCCGCATGCCTCGCAGACGCCATAACTGCCCTTGTCCATGCGGCCGAGCGCCCCGATGACGGTGTTCAGGCGTCCCTCGAGCTCGTTCATCGACGCGTTATCGTCCTGCATGTTTTCGATGATGTCGGCGTTATCATTCCGGTCAGCGCCGAATTCGTCGCCCTCCGGCTTCGCGGGCACCCAATCGGACGGATTCGACGGATTTCGAGCCCCCAAGCCCCTAAGCTCCGTCTCGAGGAGTTCCTTCTCCTTCTCGAGCCGGTACTTGAAATCGGCGAGCGTTTTCGTGTCCATCACCCGGGTATCCTAGCACGCGCCGTGGGACAGTCGGAAGTACCCGCAGAGGGGCAGACGGTCAGCGCACCTTCGAAATAGAAAGTCGGGTGAGGATTTCCTGGAGCGTATTCAGATTCGTGGTG
>CAYHKM010000006.1:0-16116 GCA_964357285.1 uncultured Candidatus Saccharibacteria bacterium | reverse complement strand
CAAGGAGCTTCTCTTCCGGGAAGGCGTAGAGGATGGGCCACTCGCTCTCACTTTTCCGGACGTCTATGTTTCGGTACACGATATCCGTGAAATGAAGGGCCGGCGGGAGGGTGCGCGCGAGAACCGGCTCGTAGAACGCACCGAGCGTCTTCGCCATTTTCTCTTCCCACGAAAGCATCGCGCCGAACGCGAGGTCGTAGTAGCGGGTTTCGATGATGATGAACGGCTGATTCCGGTCGAAGGCGTGAACGCCCACCATGACACGGTCCGCGTTCCGTGCGAGCTCCGCCGGCGCATTGAGCGCGAGCAAGAGCGTTTCCGGTGCAAGTTCCCCGACGCCGTCAGATACGATAAGCCGCGCGATCTCGCCCAACGAAAGTTCCGTGTCCTGCCTCGCCGCCGCGAGGGCTTCCGCAGCCTCGCCGCCGCTCACGTCGACATGCGTCTTCTTGTTCTCCGGGATGATACTGAGCTTGATCGTGATCGCGTCCTTTTCCCCGGTGAAGAGAAGAACGCCCGCGATTGCGCCGATGCCGATGCCGACGAATATGAACGCTCCGAGAACAAGCGCGAGCCGCCGGTTCGTGAGCGCGACGCGCTCGTCCACCCGCGCACTCCGCTCCGCTTCACGCTCCCGTTCCGCGCCTACGATCGAGGTGAGTGTCGATCCCCGGCGGCGTATCTCATCGCTCATGTCCTGTGCATAGGTTCGGATCCTCGGGAGTCCGTTCTCGTCAATCTCAGTGCGCTTGTCTTTCGCGATGGCGACGATATTCTTTCCCCCCCGTGGACGAGCGGCTCCCGTCGGCCCGACGCCGATTTCCCGGATACTCCGCTCGGCCTCTGGTGTTGCCTTCGGTGCTGGCTTTGCCGGTTGCGACAGGACCCCCTTCATATAGGACGGAAGTCGTATATCAGCGATCTTCACGGCAGAGGGAATCTCCGGCAAAGATTTTGCTTCGGGTTTTAGTTCCGCTGGCCTCGGGAACACTCTCTTCTTGAGCTCTATCCCTGTTTTCGACTGGGGTGGCACTGCGGGTTCCGGACCAGGCGCAAATGCCGGTTTTACGGGCGCCACCCCTTCCGCTTTCACAGGAGTACTCGAGGCGATGGAGACAGGAACGGGTTGCGCGGCCGGAGCGACTGGGGCGGTTTCAGCCGGGACGTCGATGGGAGGTACGACAAAAACCGGCACGTTGTCCGCAATCTCCGCTGGTGTTGATTCGTCCGGCGGAGGTGCTCCTGTCGCCGGCTTTTGCGCTTTCTGCCGAGTCTCTCTACCAGCGATGCGTACCGCCTCCGCCGCGGCTCTCACCAAATCTTCCTCGATGCTCACGCCGCTCATTGTAACCCTTTCCTTCGCCGCCCGGCCCCTCTTGCGCGCTCGGCGTAAGGCCTTTCCGTGCGGCAAACTCCGGATCAACCATCTTGATGGAAAGGTTCACGCGGCCCTGATCGTCTATCTCCTTCACGACGACCTTGACGATGTCACCCACTTTCACGGCCTCATCGACGGTCGCGATCCGGAAGGGTGCTATCTCAGATATGTGCACGAGTCCCTCCGTCTTTCCGGAGAGCCGCACGAACGCTCCGAAGTTCATGATGCGCGTGACCGGCCCCTCGACCGTGTCGCCCGGCTTCCACACACGCGTCATCTCGCGGATGATGGCCGCCGCTTTTTCTGGTGAATCCCCGGTTCCCGTTATGAATACCGAGCCGTCGTCTTCGATGGAAATCTCCGCCACCCCGGTCTCCTCTTCGATCTTGCGGATATTCTTTCCGGAAGGCCCGATGACAAGCCCGATCATATCGACCGGCACCGTGAGCGACACGATCTTCGGCGCGCGCGGTGAGAGTTCAGGGCGCGAAGCGGGGATCGCCGCGAGCATTACGTCGAGAATCGCGAGGCGCGCCGCCTTCGCCGCAATGAGCGCCTCCCCGAGCATTGTGAGCGGAATACCCTCGACCTTCATATCGAGCTGGATTGCGGTAACGCCGTCCTTGGTCCCAGCGACCTTGAAATCCATGTCGCCGTAGTGGTCCTCCGGGCCTTGGATGTCCGTGAGTATCGCGTAGCGTGATGGACCTTCATAGATGATGCCCATCGCGATGCCTGCAACGGGGGCTGTGATAGGAACACCGCCGTCCATAAGCGCCAACGTCGATGCGCATACTGAGCCCATGGACGTGGAACCGTTTGAGGCCAGAGCCTCCGACACGAGACGGATGGTGTAGGGGAAGGTTTCCTTGGGCGGAATGACAGCGGTGAGCGCCTTCTCGGCGAGGGCTCCGTGGCCGATCATGCGACGGTTCATCCCGCCCATGCGGCCGGTTTCCCCGACCGAGAACGGCGGGAAGTTGTAGTGATGCATGAAACGCTTCTTCTCCTCGCGCTCCTCTATCGAGTCGATGATCTGGGTGTCCTCGGGTCCGCCGAGGGTCAAGGCCGAAAAGATGTGCGTTCCACCCCGGTAGAAGATACCCGAGCCATGGAGAACCGGAGATACTCCGCCCGCTTTCGCATAGAGCGGTCGGAGTTCGTTCGTTTTCCGTCCATCGATGCGCACGCCCTCGTTGATAGCGCGCTGGTCCATGAGCGTCTCGACCTCGACCTCGAGAAAATCCTCCGCGGCCTTCTTCTCATCGGGAAGCTTCTCGGCGACGAGGGCGAGCCACGCGCTCTTGAACGCGGAGAGGTCGTCCCATCCCGGCTTCCCGCAGAAGACCGCTTTCTGAAACTCACTCCGGAGGGACTCAAAGAGCACGGGAATCTCCGGATTCATCGCGGGAGACGCGAATGACATCTTCGCCACCCCGGTATCGCGGATGACATCCTGCTGGAATCCCTGAACCTTCTCGATTTCCTCCGACGCCCTCGCGAACGCTCGGGCGAGGAGCTCCTCGGACGCCTCGTTCGCTCCCACCTCGATCATCGTAATCATCCCGTTTTTACCGCAGACGAGAAGGTCGAGCTCGGCATCCCCTGCGTTCCGTTCCGCGTAGGTCGGGTTCACGATAAGCTCCTCAGCTCCTTTTTTCTTTCCGATGCGGACCGCGGACACTGGCCCGCTCCATGGGATTTCTGACGTGCCGAGCGCGAGCGATGCACCGATGATGCCGAGGACGTCCGGGTCGTCTGCGCCGATGGAGAGCACGGTCACGACAACCTGTACGTCGCGTCGGAGCTTCGCGTTGAAAAGCGGACGGATAGTCCGATCGACCACGCGGCCCGAGAGCACCGCTTCGTCGGAAGGCCTTCCTTCCCTACGGATAAATCGTGAGCCGAGAATCCGACCGGCCGCGTAGAAGCGCTCCTCGTAATCGACCGTGAGCGGGAAGTAATCGACGTCCAGGCGCTCCTTCTCCCCTATGACCGCGGTCACGAGTATCGTTGTTTCTCCGTACCGCACCATGACGGAGCCGTGGGCCTGATCCGCGAGGTCAGTGAACGCGGCCGTGAGCGTCCTTCCTCCGAAGGAGCACTCGAATGTTTTTTCTTGCATCGTCTCTAAAATCTATTCAGGAGGTTTCCGGATTTCAGACTTGAAACCCGCGGTTTCAAACCTGCCTATCCGAAAGCCTCCATCTTGATAACGAAGCTACTGTAACACGACAGGGACGCGCCCGCATCGCCGGCGGATTCAGGATTCGTCAGTGTCGGATCCGACCACCTTGGGCTCGGCGCTCTCGTCCGGACCGCTTCCTGCACCCTGCCCGACGAACGGGATGTTCGAGAACCGTCCCGGCGAGAGAAGGAACTTTTTCGGATCTCCCGACATATCGATGAAATCGTCGACCGCTTCCCGGAGGCGCTGCGAAGCGGATTTTCCGAACGCGATCATCTCGACCTGAGTTCCGTGGCTGTACTTGAGGTATTCGACTAGGGGCACGAAATCGCCATCCCCGGTCGCGAGTACCACCGCATCCAATCTCGGCGCGAGCTTCACCGCATCGATCGCGAGCCCAACGTCCCAGTCCGCCTTCTTCGCGCCCCCCGAGAATATCTGCAGATCCTTCGTCTTGGTCTCAATACCGAGCTTGATCAAGGCGTCGAAAAACGCGCGCTCCTCCCCTCCCTCCGTCGAGGCGACGTACGCGATCGCGCGTATAAGAATGCGCCCGGCGAGCGATTCCTTGACCACGTTCCCGAAATTGACCCGCGTGTGGTAGAGATTTTTCGCGGAGTGGTAGAGGTTCTGCGTATCGATGAAGATTCCGACACGCTGGGCCTTGTGTTTTATGATGGCCATGTAAAGAGATTCTTAGTTTTTGATATGAAAATGCAAAAACGCTTGTTAAAAACGGTCTCTGTCCAGTATATCCCACTACGGACTCTGGACGACGGGAATGCCGAAGTCCTTTCGCCTACCTCTTGAGGCCCAGCGTCTTCACGACCTTGTCGTACTCCTTCTTGTCGGACTTCTCGAGGTATTTCAGGTGCGAGCGACGGTTCGCAACCATCTGAAGGAGCCCCCGGCGTGAGTGCTTGTCCTTCGCATGCGCCCTCAAATGAGTCGTCAACTCCCCGATCTGCTTGGTAAGAAGGGCGACCTGAACAGATGCGGAGCCGGTATCCGTCCCGTGCTTCTGTACGGCCCTGAGCGTGCGGACCTTCTGATTTTTAGTGAGCATTTCCAAAGCGTACCACGGTTAAGCCATTTTTGCAACGCTCACGCCTTCTCTTTTTTCCGCTCCGTTCTACTGATATGCCAGAGCACAATTCCTGCCCCGATCGCGAGTCCCACCACTCCGCCGAGGAGCGCCCCGAAGTAGACCCATATCCACCCGGCACCGAAGTAGACCGCGATGCCTCCGACTGCAGCTCCCGCCAAAACTCCGGTGGTCACTCCGTTCTGAAAGAGCTCGGTTTCGGGAGGCTCTTTCTGCCTTCCCGCCGATGTCGCGGTTTTCATGCCCGGGAACATGTGGCGCGTGATTTCTTCTGGGCTCATGCCTTGTTTGTGAAGGACGCATATGTTTTCGGCTATCTCGTAGACCTTGTCGCGAAGCGCGAGGCCGCTCTCCGGCATCGCTTCGTACGCGAGCGAGAGGATGTCAGGGAGTTCGCGTTTCACATGTGCAAGGGTTCCCGGCGCGAACCACTCGGCGACGCCCCGACCCCAGCTCCCTGGGTCGAAGATACTCACCTCGCGCGCCGCGGGCGGCGGCGGAAGATTTGAGACGCCGGAGTGCGTCAGGAACGCATGGAGGCCGGCCATAAATTCGGAACCCACGATACCGGCCTTGTCCGGGTCGATCGAGTCAATGGGAACCCCCAGCTTTTCGATGAGTCCGAGGAGGAGCGGGAAGCTCTGCCGGTTGAGCCAGTACGATGAATCTTCAAGAGCTTGCGGATTTCGCTTCGCCCACTGCAGTTCGCGTATGAAATGTGCGATTTTGTCCTCGATAGGTACCTTTTCTTCGCCCCAGAATCCATCGCGGGTCTTCCGCTCGGCGAGGTGCCGGTATACGCGCTCACACTCGGAAAGAAACTGCCGCTTTGGGTTCTCGATGGTTCCTGAAAATTCGGCGAATCCGATGATCCGCTCGGCGATGTCGGTCACGATCTCTTCGCCGCGCCGCTCAACATACTTTCCGAATCGCCGCGCTAGCCGCTCTGAGAACCGTCCGATGAAGCTCTCGACGGCCTTGAGCCATGGTCGTGCGGCCTGCATTTGCTCCCGCGTCGGCCGCTCGGCCGGTATCCCCGGATTTCGCCTGTTCGCGACGATCGAGGCGATGACTGGGATGAAACCCTGCGCTTCGGGCGGCGGTTTCAGGGCCGTGAAGTCAAACCCGCCGATCTGGCCGGACACTACGTATTGGAACTCTCTGAGTTTTCGCCCGAGTTCTGCCAGCTTCTCCCAGTTAAGAGGGAGTGTTCGGATGTTCACTGATTCGGGAGAGACTGTTTTTTGCGCCCATGCTGGGATTTCTTCCGTACGAGCCGCGCCGGGTGCGGCGTTCTTTCTTTCGTCCGTCACCGCCGTGTTCTCGGTGAACGCCTCCGCGACAAGCCCTGCCGCTTCATCGGCGGCGGCAACCGCTGCGTCGACCGTCGCCTCGGCGATGTCCCCGCCTGCTTCCGCGGCGTCCGTGCCGACCTGAAGCGCGGTTTCCGTGAGGGACGGCGGTTCGGGGCTTCGGATATCAGGTGCGGTTGCGAACGTGGTTACTGATGAGCGCTTATCAGTCCGCTCCGGCTCATGAGCCGCTCCCGCCGTATCTCGGCGAAGCGCCTCGACAGGAATCATCGGCTCGCGCTTCCTGAACCAACGTTTCCAGAACCGCTCTTTTTTTGGCGTTTCCGTTTCAGCGTTCGTGTCGGGAGATTCTTTCTTTCTCCAGAAGCGGAATCTCATTGGACTCGGCACGGTAGCATTTTTTGTTCCGTGTCTCAATTATCTGCTATCACGAGCACATTGTGCGAAATGTATCCTCGTTTTGCACAATGTGCGCTGCATTGCCCGAATGTCGACTTCCGTCGTTTGGGCAATGCATGTTGTGCGAACCTTCGCCTATACTGTTCCTCATGGCTCTTTCGCTTGAAGAATTGAAACGACGGTTCCTCGAACACACGGAACTTGCCAAGGGCCGTTCGATAAAAACGGTCGAGAACTATGACCACTACCTGTCGCGCTTCCTCGGATTCTCGAAGGCGAAGTCCCCTTCCGGCATCACCGACGAGGCCATCAGGGAATACCGCCTGTGGCTCAACCGGCAGGGCTTGAAGAAGAGGACACAGAATTATCACCTCATCGCCTTGCGGGCCTTCCTCAAGTATCTCGCACGAGAAGGAATCAGCGCCATGCCTCCCGAGCGCATCGAGCTCGCGAAAGTCCCCGAGCGCTCGCTCGACCTCATCACCGCTTCGGAGCTTGAGCGGCTCATGCACGCACCTGACACGAAGGACGCGAAGGGCCTCCGCGACCGCGCCATACTCGAGCTCCTTTTCTCGACGGGACTTCGCGTCTCGGAGCTCTGCTCTCTTAATAGCGACCTCGATCTTTCTCGCGACGAGTTTTCCGTGCGCGGCAAGGGCGACAAGGTGCGTGTCGTCTTCCTCTCCTCCGCCGCGAAGTCCGCCGTATCTGCCTATCTCAAGGCACGGAAAGACATGGAAGAAGCGCTCTTCGTCAATTACGGGCGTGGAAGGAAAACGCCGGGACGCTTGACGCCACGCTCGGTCGAAAACATTGTGCAGCGCTCCGCCGTCCTAGCCGGCATCACGAAGAAGGTGACGCCGCACATCATCCGCCATTCATTCGCCACCGACCTCCTCGAGAACGGCGCCGACCTCCGCTCCGTGCAGGCGCTCCTCGGGCACGCGAACATTCAGACGACGCAGGTTTACACTCACGTCACCGACAAGCACCTCCGCGAAGTACACAAGGCATTTCACGGGAAGCGAAGGAAGAAATAGTGCGTTTTCACCCAACCCCCGACGCCGGTAACCTGGCTAATTTGACATTAGTAAAGGTAGAGGTATTATCCTCGCAATTTACCTTTATGGGTGCACAAAACGCTGCAGCACACGAACACCTTCTCGCAGGCGACATATCCGCCTCTCGCGTCGGTACCCGTCCACGCCGGACCGTTCGCCTTGAAGTCCCTCTCGTTCGTATGGGCGATCTTTCCTCGTTCTTGCCGAGCGATCTGAAACGCTTCTCGCCTGAGATTACGGCTACGGCCCGGGCGGAGATGGCACGAACGCGTGGCGAGCGTCAGGTCGCAAACACCGGAAGCGCGAATCCGGTCTTCCCCTGAGGACAGATAGTCCGTCTCATGCCTGTTGACCAACCCGGAGGCAATCAGGGTTGGGAAGGAAAACGAACCGGACGGCTCCACTCTGATTCGAATCCGTGGCCGGCGTTGATTGTCATGACCTTGGTAACGATCGGGGTCATTCTCGTCGTTGCTTTTGTTTAGCATAATTGTTTCGAAAGTGAACGACCCCAGAGTCGTTCGCTATACTGGCCTGTGACGTCATGAAACTCGTCTCGTGGAACGTGAACGGGATACGCGCAGTCCACACGAAAGGACTCTTTGTCCCATTCGTGAAAAAATTCGACGCCGATGTCGTGTGCCTTCAGGAAACGAAGGCCGAACGGGGGCAGGCCGAAATAGACTTACCGCAGTACGAGGAATATTGGAATTCGTCTTCGGGCCGAAAGGGCTACAGCGGAACCGCCATCTTTGCAAAATCGAAACCGAAGGCGGTTTTTCTCGATTTTCCGGAGGACGTCGCGAAGAAGTTCTCTCTCAAGGACGACTATGGCGACCCGAATAAGGAAGGCCGAGTCATCGCAGCCGAGTTCGAAAAGTTTTTCCTTGTAAACGTCTACACGCCGAACGCGAAGCCGGACCTCTCACGCCTTCCGCTCCGCCACAAGCACTGGGACCCGGCGTTCCTCGCGTACATCATGAAGCTTGATTCCCAAAAACCCGTTATTTTTTGCGGCGATTTGAATGTCGCTCACACCGAGGACGACCTTGCGAACCCGAAGGAAAATGAGGACGAACACGGTTTCACGAAAGAAGAGCGGGAGGGGGTGGACGCGATGACTGAGGCGGGATTCGTTGACACCTTCCGCATGTTCACGAAAGGGAACGGCCATTACACGTGGTGGACACATTGGCGCGATGCGCGTGCGCGGAACGTCGGATGGAGGATAGATTATTTCTTTGTGAGCTCCCGCATCGCAAAGCACGTGAAGCGCTCGACCATCCATGCGGACGTCATGGGCTCCGACCACTGCCCCGTCGTGCTCGATATCACGCTCTGATAGGGTCCAGCGCTCTCTATTTTCGAACTCGACTAATCGACGTGACGCGCGGCTCGGATTTTTGCGAGCTCGGCTTCCTCCGCTTCGCCCTTCGCGCCCTTCCCGGCCTCCCCCATCTCTCGGAGGGCCGCATCTTCGAGATTCACGAGGACTCGCGCCTTTTCAATGAGGTATTCCTTGGTGTTTTTCGTGGGGTCGTCAAGCACTTCCTCCAAAAGCGCATGCAGGATCCACCCGACCCTCGGACCCGGACCCTCTCCCGTCTCCGTCATGATCATCAGTCCATCTACCGCGAGCATCCCGACCGTGATGGGGTCCCGGAGCGCTTCATCCACCATCGCCATGTATTTCCGAAGCCGGAAGGGCTGTTCCTTGGGGCGTCCCGTTCCGATGCGGTCGCAGAGACGGAGATTCAAAAGGTCTTGGATGTTCTCGCGTCCCACGTTTACGATGACGCGCCGGACCGCCGACAAGGTGATTTTGTCAGGGTCCGAGAAGAACATGTGCCAGCGGACGAGCGAGGCGACCCTCTCGACCGTTTCGACCGAGAACCGGAGGTCCCTCATGATGCGCTTCGCAGCTCTCGCGCCCACGACGTCATGCCCGTGGAACGTCCAGTCCTTCTTTTCCTCGGACCATTTCCGCGTTTCGGGCTTCGCGATATCGTGGAGAAGCGCCGCCAAGCGGACGGTGAGGTTCCATCCTTTGTCCGCGCCATGCTGCATGGCGCGGAGGTTGTGCTCGAAGACGTCGAAGCTGTGGGCCTGATTCTGCTCGATTCCGATGCCGTGCGTGAGTTCCGGAATGATGTGCTTCAGGAGTCCGAGCCGCTCCGCAAGGAAAAGGGCCTCAAGGGGGGTCCCCGTTTCGAGCGTCCGCACGAGCTCGTCCCGGATGCGCTCCTTCGAAATGTTCGCGAGGTTGTCGGCGTTCTCGTGTATCGCCGCCGCGGTCTCACTTTCTATGGCGAACCGGAGTTCAGCCGAAAGTCGAACCGCCCGCATCATCCGCAGAGCGTCTTCCCTGAAGCGGCGCTTTGGCTCTCCCACGGCTTTGATAAGCCGTTTTTTCATGTCTTCCTGTCCGCCGTGAAGATCCACGAACGCCTTGGTTTTTTCGCGATATGCAACAGCGTTCACCGTGAAGTCGCGCCGCTTTAGGTCCTCTTCGAGGGAGACGCCGAACAGAACCGTGTCGGGGCGGCGCGAGTCCGAGTACTCCCCTTCCGCGCGGTACGGAGTTACCTCCACCACCTTGGTCGAAGGGTTATCCGTTTCCGTGACGACCCCCACGGTGCCGTAGTCGTTCTCGTAAAACGTCTCCGGGAAAAGCGCCTGTATCTGGGGCGGCTTCGCGTTCGTCGCAATATCCCAGTCCTTGGGGACCCTTCCGAGGATGAGGTCGCGCACACATCCCCCGATGAGGTACGCCTCGAAACCGGCCTCCTCGAGCGCGGCAGAAACGGATGCAACCTCCTCGGGAACCGGAAATTTTGTCATCTGGTTTGCTATAACGTAGGATAACACCGCGCCCCTGTGGTGAAACGGATATCACGCGACGCTTCGGACGTCGAATTCTGGGTTCGATTCCTGGCGGGGGCACCCGAATCGCTAGTGGCTTTCCGAGTAGTATTGCGCGGCGAGATTGTAATACGACGGCCCGTCACCGCTCAATACGCTCCCGAGCTCCGTCGCTTTATCCTGAGCGAAACCGGCGATTCCTTTTGCAATTCCAATAAAAAAGCCCCCAATGGTTTTTACAGGGTGCCGTAGCACATTTACGACGGCGATCGGGATATTTATCAGGACTGTTACAGCAAGCGCGGGAACGAGCAACGCCCATCCCAAGGCGTTTGCCGCGGTCTTAGCAGGCCCGGATTCAGCACTTCCAAGCATTGTGACAGCCGCTGCCCAGGGCACTTGCACATACCCGCCGGACTCTTTAATTGCGGAAATAATCATGCGCGCAGGGAGTTGGTATATTGACGCAGCGATTGCAACCGGCAGGGATATTAACCGTCTCCCGATGGTTCCAACAAAGCCGAGGCCGCGGCGCCGCTCCATACCTCCCCCGGGTCGGCCGCCGCGATTTGCCGCAAAAGTCACCGTTCCGGGTTTGGTTTGCCTCGGTCCATGCACCACCTGTCGAGGCCCTGTTCCCGCAAAGGCGCGCTCGAGTTGCGGCAAGAGGCCACCGTCTCGCTCGAGGCGAAGAGTCCCCTGCCCGCTGTGGACAGCCCCTTCGATTCTGTTTCTCTGCGCCGGTGTTTTGTCGTTAAACATGGTAGTTCGAAATCGCGTGTATAAATTGTTGAGAGGATACTCCTTTGTAATCCATTGTCAAGAAAACCGCGATGGCGAGGCCTTTCCCAAAATCACCAAAGCCCCCTAAACGAAGGTAGCTTCCCTCTTTTACCGGCGGACGCCAGAGCGCCCCGCGGCTCTGCCGCGGGGATGAATGGCGCCATGAGCATAGTGTGCCCGGCGGGCACACACTATCCGGAAAAACACCACGGTCGTCGTCCGCGAAATGCCCCGAGCCTTGGCTCGGGGATAGACGGACGACGTGTTTTACTATTCCAAATCGGTGCGGATACGGGGAATCGAACCCCGATCTCGTCCTTGGCAAGGACGCGTTCTACCACTAAACCATATCCGCAACAGTGGCTTAGAGTACAATTTTTCGTGTGAGTCGGCAACGAAAGGTCGCTCCGGCCCCTCCTCTCCAGTGCATGTCCGCGTGCTACCGTGACGGCATGAGCGACTCGAAGCCGGGAGAACCCCCGCACAAGTTCTGCGAGAAAATCACCATTGCAACAAGCAGGGACGTATTCCTCATGGGGATGCATTCCGGCGGAGAAGTGTCCGCCTTCGTCCTTACTCCTGACCACGCGAAACAGCTCTCCAGGCTCCTTCATCAGAAAGTCGCCGAATATGAGGGCGCGCACGGAGTCCTTGAAGGCCGGCTTCCAAGTGATCCCACCCCAAGTCCCCTCCAGATAAAAAAGTCGGATGCTGAGGAAAAGTAATCGCCCCGCTCATGCGCTGTTTCACATGGAACACGTTTCACGTGAAACAGTAGATTTTTGTGGACAAGGTTGTGGTTATGTTGATAAAGGTCATGGACAACAAATCTTTTTATAACTGACTTTTATAACAAAACGGCTCAAAATAAGGATAAAATGTTAATACGTTTCACGTGAAACATTGTTTCACATGAAACATCCTATGGCTAAGCATAACGAAATCGGTGTAATAGGTGAGGACATAGCGGTCGATTTTTTAAGACAAAAAGGCTATCGGGTAGTCTCAAGGAATTTCAGGAAGCCATACGGGGAAATCGATATTATCGCGTTCGGGAGTGATGGAGTCCTTCGGTTTATAGAAGTAAAGTCCGTTTCATGGGAAACGCGGAGAACGCCATCAGGCACTGTTCCACATGAAACACCGAGGCCCGAGGAAAACGTCCACCCGAATAAGATAAAGCGGCTTATTCGAGTGATCGAGTCATACCTCATTTCACGTGAAACGGACTCGGAATGGGAATTCGACGTAATAGCCGTTTTCGTGAACCGCGAGACGAAAGAGGCAAAGGTCAGACATATGAAAAACGTAATTCTCGGCGCCTAGCAACGAGCTATCGGTCGGGGCGCCCAGAAATCTCACCAGACATGAAACCCTCGGTTTCATGAACTTCCGACACGGGAAACCCACGTTTTCCCGACCCCTTCCCGGTTCGATTTTGTCGGGGCGCCGAGAATCGAACTGGGTCATCTTCGCTTCGCGCCAGGGATGTCCCCCGGACATCCCGTCCAGTTCTTTGTCGGGGCGCCGAGAATCGAACTCGGTCTACCTGCTCCCAAAGCAGGTGTACTACCGGTATACTACGCCCCGACAAAGAACTTGACCCCAACACAAGCGACTACCGGCCTGCCCCGTAGCAAGCTTTGCTTTGCTACTGGGGTATACGACGCCCCGAAGATGCTGCCTCGGAACTATAACCTCAAATGCTGAAAAGGACGATGTCTTATATAAAATTGGGCCAGATTCTGCTAAAATGCGAGTAGTGAGACCGAACTCCTCTGACGATATTTCCCCGGTCGATTACCGGTACTGGGATGAAGAAACGGCCGGATACCTTTCTGACCGGGCCTATCTTGCATACAAGCTCAAAGTGGAGCTTGCCCTCGTGAAAGCGCTTGCGAAGCGAAAGATTTGCTCCGCGTCTGTCGTCAAAGAGGTCGAAGAGGCGATAGGGAAGGTGTCGCCGGAGGAGGTCATGGCCGAGGAGGAGCGGGTGAAGCACGACATTCGGGCGATGGTGAACGTCGTCCGCGCGAAGGTCTCCGACGCCGCGAAACCTTTCGTCCACATGACGGCGACCTCCTACGACATCATCGATACTGCGAATGCGGCCCGGTTCCGAGACGCGACAAAAAAAGTCCTTGTCCCGGCCCTGAAAGAGCTCGAACGGATGCTCATCGACCTCACCGTCAAAGAGGCAGATACGGTTCAAGTGGGACGAACCCACGGCCAGCACGCGGTTCCCATCACCTTTGGATACGCAATCGCGGGCTACGTGAGCCGCTTGGGGCAGTCCATCCTCGCCTTGGATGAGCTCGCGGGGGCCCTCCGGGGGAAATTTTCCGGCGCGGTCGGCGCCTACAACGCCTCGTCCTTGTTTTTCGACGACCCCGAAGAGTTTGAAAAAGATGTCCTCAAAGAATTGGGCCTAGAGCCCGCGGAGCATTCGACGCAAATAACGGAGCCCGAGCCCATGGTCCGTCTTCTTGCCGAGGCGACCATCACCGCCGGCGTCATCGCGGACCTTGCGGACGACATGCGACACCTCCAGCGGACCGAAATAGGGGAGGTGGGGGAGGAATTCGAAAAATCACAGGTAGGCTCTTCGACCATGCCGCAGAAACGGAACCCCATCAATTTCGAGAACGTGAAAAGTCTCTGGAAGACCATTGTTCCGCGGCTCACGACCGCGTTCATGGACCAATTGTCGGAGCACCAGCGGGATCTCACCAATTCCGCTTCCGGACGGACCTATGCTGAAACGCTTTCGTACTTGGTCTCGATGGCGAGACGGCTCACGAAAACCATGGGCAAGCTTTCCGTCGACCGCGCCCGCGTCTCAGAAAACCTCGCGCTTCAGAAGGGACTCATCGCGGCCGAACCCTTGTACATCACTCTCGCGTCCTTGGGACACCCAGACGCGCACGAAAAAGTCCGAACGCTAACACTCGCCGCGCAAAAAGAAGGAAAGCCGCTCGAGGCAGTTGCTATGGAGGACGCTGAAATGAAACCGTACGTCGCGAAGATGTCGGCCTCCCAAAAAGCGATACTTAAGGATCCGGCCTCGTATACTGGCATCGCGGGAGAGAAGGCGAAAACCATCGCGGCGGCGTGGAAGAAAAAACTCGCGCTCTGAGTCCCTCGCATGGTATAGTCGGATATGGCAATCGTCGTTCTCAATTTCGGCGGGCAGTTCGCTCACCTCATCGCCCGGAGGGTTCGTGATCTCGGCGTGAAGGCCGAGATTTTGCATGGAGACGCGGGCATCCGCGAGATACAAGCGTATAATCCGGCGGGCATTATCATGTCCGGGAGCCCCCACTCTGTACTCGAGAAAGGGCCCCTCCCGGACAAGAAGATTTTTGAGCTCGAGGTTCCCGTCCTCGGCATTTGCTATGGCCACCAGGCGATGGCGCACATCCTCCCCGGAGGAAAGGTGAGCCCCGGGAGAGAGCGCGAATTCGGCAAGGAAATCCTCTCCGTAAAGAATAAAGGGAAGCTCTTCAAGGGGCTCGCGTCGAAGGAGGTCGTCTGGTTCTCCCACGGCGACCAGGTGAGCGTCCTTCCGAAGGGATTCACCGTTCTTGCTTCGACCAAATCCTGCAAGTACGCCGGCTTTTCATACGAGAAAGGAAATTTTTACGGCATTCAATTCCATCCGGAGGTAACGCACACCTTGAGCGGCCGCAAGATTCTCTCGAACTTCCTGTTCGGCATCTGCCGGGCCAAGAAAGATTGGAACATGAAATCGGTTCCGCTCGCCATAATCAAGGAAATACGAGAGACGGTAGGGGAGAAGCACGTCGTTGTCGGCATTTCAGGCGGAGTGGACTCTTTGGTCGCGGCGACCCTTCTTCATAAGGCCATCGGAAAGCGCCTCCACGCGGTGTTCGTAGACCACGGCCTCCTCCGGAAGGGGGAAGTTGAGAGCGTCTCGAAGGCCCTCCGCGCCCGCAAATTCGACTTGCACGTCATCGACGCCTCATCAACCTTTCTCGCTCGCTTGAAGGGGGTCACGGACCCGGAAGAGAAGCGGAAGGTCATCGGCCACACGTTCATCGAGGTCTTCGAGAAGGCCTTGGAGCGGGAGCTCAAGAAACACCCGGTCGCGTTCCTCGCGCAGGGAACCATCTACCCCGACCGAATCGAATCCGCGGCGGTAGGGAAACACGCGGACAAGATAAAAAGCCACCACAATCTGACCCTTCCCGAGAAGATGAAGCTCAAGGTCGTGGAGCCGGTTCGCGATCTCTACAAGGATGAGGTGAGGCGAGTAGGGGAGCGCCTCGGCATCCCAAAAGAGATGGTATGGCGGCACCCTTTCCCGGGACCGGGTCTCGCGATACGGATTGTGGGCGAAGTGACGGAAGAGCGCCTGAAGATTTTGCGCGAGGCGGACGCGGTCTACATGGAGGAACTTATGCGCGCCAAGGAATACGCGAAGATTTGGCAGGCATTTGCGGTCCTTTTGCCATTGAAATCGGTCGGAGTCATGGGCGACGGGAGGACCTATGATTACATGGTGTCCTTGCGCGCCGTCGATTCCGTGGACGGCATGACCGCCGACTGGCACAAGATGCCGACGGAGCTCTTGGAGCGCATCTCGACCCGCATCGTGGGGTCGGTGCGCGGCGTGAACCGCGTCCTCTATGACGTCACCCAAAAACCTCCCGCCACGATCGAGTATGAGTGAAGAGCCTTCCGAGCATCGTTGCCACTCATAACGCGCCGCTGCGTATCACCGTAGTACTACGGTGATACGCATGGCGTGTAGCGCTGCTATTTTTCTGTTCGGCGATTCGTCAGTTCCGCTTCGATGTCTCTGAAAGGAATGTCTTTCGCCGCGAGGAGCACGAAGAGGTGATAGATGAGGTCGGCCGCTTCTTCGCGGAGACGCTCTCGAGACTCTTTCGTAGCTGCCTGGATAACCTCGAGGGACTCTTCTGACACCTTGAGCGCTACACGATCGAGCCCGGCCTTGAAGAGCGAGGCCGTGTAGGAACCCCGAGGCATTTCTTTCCTCTTCT
>CAYHKM010000005.1:2819-27007 GCA_964357285.1 uncultured Candidatus Saccharibacteria bacterium | reverse complement strand
AGGAGTTCACCCGCGCCCCGCTTCGCCATATCTTTCACAAACGCTATTGCGTCGATGCCGCTCTCCTCTCTCCCCCCCTTGGAATAGACCTCCCACGAGTCGCCCTTCCGCTTCGGGTCTACGGAAATGACGATGCACTGCGAGCCGAACTCCTGCGCCGCCCGGGTCACCAGATCCGGGTTCTGTATCGCCGCCGAGCCGATGGAAACCTTGTCAGCCCCGGCGTTGAGAAGTCGCTTGATATCCTCGAGAGTCCTCACGCCGCCACCGACGGTAAAGGGCACTGTTACCTCCTTCGCGATATCTCGAACAAGCGCGTAGAGCGTCTCTCGTCCTTCTACAGTCGCGGCGATGTCCAGGAACACCAGTTCGTCCGCTCCTTCGTCGCTGTAGCGCCTGCCGAGTCCAACCGGGTCGCCTGCGTCCTGGAGGTCCGTGAAGTTCGTGCCTTTCACGACCCTGCCTCCAGCGATATCCATGCAGGCGATGATGCGCTTCGTGACGCCTTCAGCCGGCCGCACTGTTTCTCGGACGATTTTCAAAGCGGGTACGGCACGCAGCGCCTCTTTCAGGTCCACAGTTTTCTCATAGAGCGCCTTACCGACGATAACGCCATACGCGCCCATACCGTTCAGTTTCTGAATATGGTCGACGCTTCCGATGCCCCCTGCCACGATGACTCGAAGGGGCTTTTGAAGAACCCCGGCCACGCGCGCATAGTCAGGGCCCTTCAGGGTCCCGTCTTTCTCGGTATCCGTGTAGATAATCGTCGTAACGCCGAGGTCAGCGAGCTTCGTGAGGAAAGGGTCGACCGGCTCCGAAGATATATTCTGCCATCCCTCTGTCGCGGCGAAACCGCCTTTCGCGTCTACCGACACTACGATCCGTCCCGGGCCGTACTCCGCAATCAATTTCTTCACCATCGCGGGATTTTTAATAGCCGACGTACCTACTATGATCCGCTCAATCCCGGCGTCCAGGTATCCCTTTGCTTGCTCGAAGGTGCGGATGCCGCCCCCGACCTGAACGGGTACATCCACCTCTTTTGCGATGCTCATCACGCTCACGGTATTGGCCGGCTTCCCTTGTCGTGCGCCATCAAGGTCTACGACGTGGATGTATTTCGCTCCATCCTTCACGAACGAGCGGGCGACGCTCGCGGGGTTGTTGCTGTATACCTTTCGGTCGTCATAGTCACCTTGTCGCAGGCGTACGCACGTACCGTCCATAAGGTCGATAGCTGGAATGACGAGCGTTTCTTGCCGCTTCGGGGTGCCCAGCTCACAGAAATTCTTCAGAAGCTGAAGACCTGCATCACCCGATTTCTCCGGATGGAACTGGATGCCGTAGAAGTTATCTTTGCGGACGAGAGAAGGGAAAACTGTTCCGCCATACCGGGTGTTGCCGAGAACGACGAGTTTTCCTGTCTCGACGTAGTACGAATTCACGAAGTATGCGTAGAACGTCCCCGGCACGCTCTCAAAGAGGGGACTAAACGACGTCTGCGACACTGTGTTCCAGCCGATCTGTGGAATCTTCGTGTTCGCTTCTCGAAATTTTTTCGAGTTTCCCTCGATGATTCCGAGGCACTTCGTCCCGTCTTCTTCCGACGATTCGAAAAGGAGCTGCATTCCGAGGCATATCCCGAGGAACGGCTTTGTGATTTTGCGCATCACTTCGTCGAGCCCGGCCTCTCGTAGGTTCTTCATGGCAGATCCTGCCCTTCCTTGTCCGGGGAAGACGACTTTGTCCGCGGAGAGAATGACTTTCGGATCCCGCGTCACCACATACTCGAAACCGAAACGCTCCAGGGCGTTTGCGATGGAGGCGGTATTCCCTGCGTTGTAGTCGATGATGGCGATTTTCATAATTTTCCTTTGGTGGTTGGGAGCCCCCCACGGAGGCGCTCATCGATGGAGACAGCCGCCCTCATGGATTTCGCGAAGGCTTTGAAGATAGCCTCGATTTTGTGGTGTTCGTTCCTTCCGTACCGGACGTTCACATGGATGTTTGCCCTAAGTTCGTCGGCGAGCGACCTGAAGAAGTGCTCGACAAGCTCCGTCGGCAGGTCGCCGACCTTGTCCCGCTTGAACTCGGCATTCCAGACCGCATAAGGGCGACCACCGAGATCTATCGCCACTTCGGCAAGCGTGTCGTCCATGGGAAGAAGGAACCCGTACCTGCTAATGCCGCGGCGCTCACCAAGAGCGTTCGAAACCGCTTTTGCGATCGCAAGGCCGGTGTCTTCGACCGTGTGGTGCTCGTCCACAACGAGGTCGCCCTTCGCGCTCACTACCAAATCTATGAGCGAGTGCTTGGAAAACTGCTCCAGCATGTGATTAAAAAAGCCAAGTCCGGTATCCACGCTGAACTTTCCGCGCCCGTCGAGGTTCACCTGTACGAAGATAGCGGTCTCTTTGGTGACGCGCTCTACCGACGCTACGCGAGGGAAGCGTCCGTTCGTCTCCATGCGATACGCCCGGATGCCGAGGTTCTTGGCAAGCTCACTATCCGACTCCCGATCCCCAACGACGAAAGATTTTTCGGTGTCCATCAGTTCCGACGCGAGGAACTCGTCCAGGAGTCCGATTTTCGGTTTGCGGCACGCACACCCGTCTTCCGGCGTGTGCGGGCAGACGAATATCTGGTAGAACGCAACGCCCTGCTCCTTCAGAGAAGCAAGAAGGGCCTCCTGTGCTGTTTCAAAGGCCTTTCGGGGGAACGAGGATGTCCCGAGCCCGTCCTGATTCGTGACCATGACCAACTTGTAGCCGTCCTCCTGTATCCGTTTGAGCCCTTCAACCGCGTTCGGGAGTATGACGAGCTTTTCTAAACTGTCTACTTGGTATGTATCCTGCGGCTCGTTGATGATCGTTCCGTCGCGATCGATGAACGCTAGCTTGTTTTTTTGTTTCATAGTCGTTTCGTAAGCGCATAGAGAAGCAGAGCGTTTTCCCGAGGAGTTCCGACGGTGATGCGAACGCAATCCTCAAGTCTCCGCCTCCCGCCGAAGTCGCGGATGATGAGACCGTCCTCTTGAGCGAGGTCTTTGACCACGCTCGAGATCCCTGGATATTTCACGAGAAGGAAATTTGCCTCGCTCGGAAACACCCTGAAGTTGAGGGCTCGAAGCTTCTCCTCAAGCACCTCCCGTTCCTCGAGCACCGTTTTTCGCGTGAGCGTCATGACGTTCTCGTTTCGAAGCGCCTCTATGGCGATAGCGGCGGAGACGCGATTCACGTTGTAAGGCGGCTTGACCTTGTCGAGATAGCCGATAATAGCTTCATCCGCAGCCGCGTATCCGATCCGGAGCCCAGCTAAGCCCCATGCCTTGGAGAGCGTCCTCATGACAATCAGATTTTTGAACGCGCGGATTTCTTTCACAAGCGACGGCGCTGAGGCGAACTCGATGTATGCCTCGTCAACGACCACGACCCCATTGAAGCGACTGCAGATTTCTCGTATGCTCTCTGGCCGCATCAGATTCCCGGTGGGATTGTTAGGTGAGCAGAGGAAGATGATTTTGACCTTCGGTCCCAGTTTGTCCCAGAGCGACCCGAGATCGATTTGGAACTCTTTGTCGAGGTCGCATGAAACGACCTCGACTCCGGCCGTGTCCGCCGCGACTCGGTACATACCGTAGGCGGGCTCCATGACCGCTACGGCCTCGTCCGTATTCACGAAGATGCGGATCAGGAGGTCGATGACTTCATCGGAACCGTTTCCCGCGAAGACGTTCTTTTGTTCCACGCCAAGGTAGTTGGCGAGCGCTTTGCGGAGGTCAGCAGAATAGGGGTCGGGGTAGCGATTTAAGTCCGGGTACCCGGGCAGTTCGACCGCGCTCCTAAGCGCGTTTTCGTTCGCGTCGAAAAATACGCCGCTTTGGTAGAGGCTCCGAGCCGAACTGTACGGCTTCAGCTTTCTGATATTGGGTCGTACGAGTGAGTCGATATTCATGATTTTTGTGCAAAGCGGATCGACACCGCGTTTTTGTGGGCCAATAGTCCTTCGCGCTCCGCGAGCGCCTCGACGGCGTCTTTGAGGCCTGCGATGCCCCGCTTTGTCACACGCTGTATCTGCATCTTCTTCCCGAAAGACTCGACAGAAAGCGCGGAAAACATTTTTGCGTAACCGGAGGTCGGGAGCGTGTGGTTCGCGCCGGTTGCGTAATCGCCCAAGGGTTCCGACGTGTACTGCCCGAGAAAGACCGAGCCTGCGTTCATGATTTTTTTCAGGACCTCCTGCTCGTCTTTGAGAAGTATTTCCAAGTGTTCAGGAGCGTAGCCATTCACGAACGCGAGTGCGACGTCGAACGAGTCAGCGACGATGGCAAAGCTTTTCTTAAGGGATTCTTTGATGATTGCCTTTCTCGGAAAGCGCTCGCACTGCACTTCGATTTCTTTCATAACTCGTTCCGCGAGAGAGCGTGAAAGGGTGACCAAAATGGCCTGCGAGTCTTTACCGTGTTCGAGTTGAGAGAGGAGGTCGGCAGCGACCCATGACGGATTCGCGGTCTTATCGGCAAACACGAGGACCTCGGAGGGCCCCGCGGGCATATCGATATCGACCTCCCCGTAGACGAAGAGCTTCGCCGTGGTCACATATCGGTTGCCGGGCCCGAAGATCTTCGAGACTTTCGGGATCGTCTCGGTGCCATAGGCCATCGCGGCGATCGCCTGTGCCCCCCCGACCTTGAATATGGTAGTGATGCCGCAGAGGTCAGCGGCGACGAGGACCGCGCTCGGAACATCGCCATTTTTGTCAGGAGGAACGCAGAGTACGACCTCCGAACATCCGGCAAGCTTCGCAGGTATCGCAAGCATGAGGACGGTCGAGGGGTACGCCGCGGTCCCCCCGGGGACATAGAGGCCGACCCGTTCGATCGGCCTGAACTCGCGCCACACGCTGACCCCTTTCTGCATTTCCGTCGCTGTTTCTTTTTTCCGGAACGTCGTCCGTTGAAAACGTTTGATATTTCTTTTTGCCAGTTTCAAGGCACGGATGACTTCCGGAGATTCCGCCGCATAGGCGTTTCTGATTTCTTTTGGAGAAACCGCAAGAGTTTTTAGGGAAGGCCCGTCGTATTTCCTTGTGAGCGCTCTGAGCGCCACGTCGCCTCCGCGCCGCACTCGAGCGATGATGCGGCGCACGGAGCGCTCTACGAGAGGGTCCGTTTTCTGCTCGCGCCGCGCTGCATCGAGCCGGGCCCCGAGGTTCTTCGCAGTTGTGGTAAGGATTCTCATACGGCTTTTTGAATGAGCTCCAAGAACTCAGCTTTGCTTTCCTTTTGTACGGGGCTTGCGATAAGCACGGCCTGGGATTCCATGACCGTTGCGATAGGGGTGAGGTTGTGCGCTTTCAGGGTTGTACCGGTTTGGACAATGTCACAAATGGCGTCCGCAAGGCCGAGTTCTGGCGCGATTTCTGCTGAACCGGCGACCCGGATGATCGTTGCGCGTATGCGGTTTGCGTCCAGATAGTCCCTCAACAGGACCGGATACGTCGTCGCTACCCGCTTCTTCTCGAGGTCCCTCGGTTCTTTGATGGAAGATGTGTTCGGCGCCGCGATAGTGAGGGAGCATACTCCGAACCCGAGCGGCATGACCGTCTCGACATCGGCCCTCCCTTCCATAAGGACGTTTTGACCGACGATACCGAAGTCGGCGATGCCGCGGCTCACGAACCCGGGTATATCGTCGTCACGCACAAACAAAGCCGAGATCCCGAGCTCAACGCTTTTCCGGATGAGGGATGTGTCGTCCAAGGAGAATCGCACGCCGAGCGAAGCAAGAAAAGACATACTTGACGGGTTTAGGCGCCCGCTTTTCTGTATGGCGATTCTGATTCCTGTGCGATTATTCCTGGCTTGCCGGGACCATCGCAGAAGCTTTTGTCGGGAGTCTTGCTTCATTGTCGTTAGTTCGCTGAGGTAGATACATAAAAAGCCGCCCTTCGGGGCGGCTACGGCAGGAGCGCATCTCGCGCGGTCAGTGTTTCGTGCGCGCGAGTGCGGTGCGGTAGCCGCCGGTTCCATGGTGGAGCCAATGGGCAACGCGAGTAACGGTCGTCGTTGAAGCGTTCGTTTCGTCCGCGGCTGCGCGATACGAGAAATCTTTCGAAAGTAGGCGAGCAACGGCAAAGCGCTCGCCGAAGGCCTTGAGCTCGGAGAGGGTGCAGAGGTCGCGCATGAACGCGGCGCATTCCTCCTTGGTCTTCAAGGAGAGTATGGCGCGGTAGAGGGCGCTCAAGCGGGTGCGGTCTTCGGCCGTAAGTCGCTCTTCTTTCACGGGCTGTGTCATATGTATCACCGTAGTACTACGGTGATACACAGGATAGCAGGAGGGTACGGGGCTGTCAAGCGCGGCGTCACGGGGGTCGGCGGCCCCCCTGGGGCCATCGGTCTCATGTGCCGGCGCGCTCTTCCTCTAGTTCTGCGAGCCCGTCTAGTCTTCGATGACGCTCACAAGGGCACGGGTCAGGGTCGGCGCGATACCCTGCTGGAACGCGGCGGCCGAGGCCGCGACGTTCCCTGAAAGGAAATCACGAAGGTCAACGCCGCTCTGCCGCCTGAAATCCCTCGCGATATAGGATAGGGAGAGCGCCCGCAGGTCGCGCGAAGCGGTATCGGGCGTTATGGTTGAATTCACGACGACTCCGATCAAATTTCCATTCTCGTCCGCGACCGCGCCGCCCGAGGACCCCTGCTGGGCCACTATCGAGCCTCCCAGGGAGAAGATGTCCGGCGTGTACTCCGTATAGGTGTAAATCTCGCCAATTTTCCCAAACGAGGAAGAAGCGTAGAGGTTTTTTGTAACCTCGATACCGCCCAAAAATCCCGCCGCGTATCCCGCGATGAGGACCGTACGGCCCTCCTCTGGGTCTTCGTACGAGGGCGGAAGGTAGGGAAATGCGCTCGGAAGCGCATCCTTCGGGTTCACCGTCCCCGTCACCCGGAGGAGGGCGTAGTCGTACTCGCCGGTCCCCTCCGGCTCTTCCTCCTTGATGGTTTTTGCGTTCGTGGCGATCCATGCCGGAGGGATGAAGAGGATCTCGAGTGTATAAGCAGGATACGCAGGGCTTCCGGTCCGTATAACGCACTGAAGAAAATCAGGTTTCGGATAGTCTTTGAGAAGGAGATGCTGGGCGACGTGCGAGTTCGTGATGATGACCCCCTTCGGATCTATCATGACGCCGGACGCGCTTATTGAGCGCACCAATCCTCCCGACTGCGATGTGCAATGAAGATTCACGACCGCCGCTCGTACGCGGTCGTTCAAGGGGGTCGCGGGCCCCGTCGCGGCATTAAGTTTCGCGAGAGCGGTAAGTGCATCCTCAAGTGACTTCTCGTATTCCGGCGTTCCCGGTTTCGGAATACTCGACGGCTTCGGAGCAGGAGCGGGTGGCGTTTTCGGTGCCGCGGTCGTCGGCTTCGGTACAACCGCAACCGGCTTTTCGACAATGGGCGCGCTCGTTGTCGCCGCGGCGGGGGCGAGCGCGGTGCTTGAAGCGACGTTCACGCTCGGAAGCGGAGGTGACGTTTTCGGTGGGGCTTCATTTCTTGAAGAGGAGACGAGGAACCCGCCTATAATCACCACGGCGAACCCGAGGACCGTAAGGAGCACGGCGCGGAGGGCGTCAAACATGACGCCAGTATACGCTTCGGGGTCTTCACGAAAAAGCGCGGGCGTTGCGTTCGAAGCCGGCAAGAGTATAGTTCGTAGCACTTGCTACTTTAGAAAAATATGCCAAACTCAGATCATGGAGGCGGCGAAATCCGTCAATTCGTTGAGCCGGCGGATTCGCACACGTGTAAAAAATGGGGAGGAACGTGGGACAGTTCCAAAAAAAAGTGTAGCGGGTTTACGAGGCCCTCGTAAGGCCCGAGCGGGAGCGCGATAAAAACCCCGGCATCGGCCGGGATTTTTGTTTGCCGTGGTTTCTTGCTAGAGTAGCGGAACGCGGGATTAGTTTAATGGTAGAACGTCAGTTTTCCAAACTGAGAGCGGGAGTTCGATTCTCCCATCCCGCACAAAATCGTCTCGATTTTGTGCGTGGGTAGCGAGTGAACTTCTTCACTCGCGGGGGAGAATCGAAAGCCGGAGCCATGCCATAAGGCAGGCGAGGCCGGGCAGGAACCACTTAGCGAGTTCGCGAGCTTGAGTTGGTTGACGCCGATTCTCCCATCCCGCACCCGGCAATTTGTTACCATGGATTCCATGGGTGAAGGAGAGGGCAATATCGTGAACCTTGGAAATTTCCGGCAGGCTCGGACCGATGCCGCAGACGCACGAATCGCGAGAACGCTCACAACATACGCGACTCTGTCGAAAAGCGGACAACCGCTCTGGCTTACCACCACAAACGACAGGGGTATTTCCGATGTGCACGGACGGGTTGTCAAAGTGACTCCCGACGGCGTTGTGACCGTTATTACGTCGCAAGGCGAGCAGCAGGTTGATTTAAGAATCTTTCCTCAAGCGCAATTTCATGCGGGGAGCGCCGTTCCCAAAGTAAAACCGTAGGCGTTGTGGCTAACGTGCAGGACGAGAGCGAGCGGACACCTTAGCGGCGTTCCGATACCTCCTTTGCAGCCACCGCCACCAGGTGCTCCGCCTCCGGGATTTCCTATCCCTGAGGATCCACCTCCTCCGCCACCCCCTCCTCCAAAACCGCCGAACTAATCAAAAACCCCGCCATCCGGCGGGGTTTTTAGAAGGAGGCGACTACTTTACAGCTTCCTTAAGGGCCTTCGCGGCCCGGAACTTCGGGACGCGCATCGAGGGGACCTTGATGGACTCGCCGGTCCGGGGATTCCGGCCCGTGCGAGCGGGGCGCATCTTCGTCGAGAAGATGCCGAGGCCGGCGACCGACACCTCATCGCCCTTCTTGAGGGCCTCGGTGACCGTCTCGATGATAGTCTCGACGACCGATTCGGCCTGCGTCTTGGTGCCCTGGAGGACGGAGTGCACCTTGTCCGCGAGATCTGCTTTGTTCATGCGTGAGTGTTAATGGGTAATCGCCGGTTTTATGGCTTGAAAACAGTATATCTACGGCGTCCCATCGCGCAATAGCGGGCAAAATGATTGACTCTTCAGAGAATTATTGTCGAATACGGCCTCGCCGGGGGACGATGCGCTCCGCAGATGGGACTTCCCACGGGGGCGGGACTCTTAACGGGCGAATTCTATCGTGCGACTCTCGCGAATGACGTTCACCTTGATTTCTCCCGGATATTTGAGTTCGTTCTCGATGCGGTTCGCTATCTCGCGGGCGAGTTCACGCGCGTGGAGGTCGGAAATCTCCTCCGGCTTCACGAAGATGCGGACCTCGCGTCCCGCCTGTATGGCGTATGCTTTTTCGACGCCCGGGAACGAGGTCGCGATGCCTTCGAGCTCTTGGAGACGTTTCAAGTAGCTTTCGACCGAGTCGCGCCGCGCACCGGGGCGGCCGCCCGAAATAGCGTCCGCGACCTGGACGATAATGGACTCTATCGTTTCATAAGGATATTCCTCGTGGTGGGCCTGCATCGCCTGGATGACCCGCTTGTCGACTGTGAATTTTTCGAGAATACGGCGTCCTATCTCGACGTGCGTCCCTTGGACCGCGTGGTCGACGGCCTTCCCGATGTCGTGGAAGAGGGCCCCCATCTTCGCGACCTTCACGTCAGCTCCAAGCTCCGCCGCGAGCACGCCCGCGATGTGCGCCATTTCGGTCGAGTGTTGGAGGACGTTCTGACCGTATGAGGTGCGGAAGTAAAGGCGTCCGAGGATGGCCATGAGCTTCGGGTCGATGCCGTGGACCCCCACTTCGTATGCCGCCGCTTCGGCCTTTTCCTTCATCACGCGGCCTATCTCCTCCTTGGCCTTCTCAACCTCAACCTCTATCTTCGCCGGTTGAATGCGTTGGTCGATGATGAGGTTCTCGAGCGCGACACGCGCGATGTGGCGCCTGACCGGGTCGAAGCAGGAGAGGGTGATCATGCCCGGCGGCTCATCGACGAGGACGTCGACGCCGGTTGCACGCTCGAACGCGCGGATGTTGCGCCCTTCGCGGCCGATTATCTTTCCCTTGATGTCGTCGGAGGGGATGGGAATCGCGGTTGTGAGGACGTCCGCGTGCATCGAATTCCCCATGCGGTGTATTGCGGTCGTGAGGATCTCACGGGCCTTCGCGTCCAGTCGTTCCTTGCCATCGATTTCGAGCTTCTGGAGGCGGACCATCATGTCTTCCTCGAAATCCTTCTCGGCCGCGCGCATGAGCTCATCACGCGCTTCCGTTTCGGTCAGTTTTGCGACACCTTCAAGCGCTTTCTGGCGCTCCGCGATAAGCCCATCGGCGCGTTCTTTAATGCGCTTCACCTCCTCTATCTGCGTCTTAATACGCTCCGCCTCGGCGTCAATGTCAATCTGGCGCTTGTCGAGGTACTGCTCTTTCTGGCCCACCCGGCGGTCCTTCTCGTCGGCAAGCTCTTCCTTTGAGGTCAAGCGTTTCTTGAACTCGTCTTCGAGCCCGGTTAGACGCTTCTCGCCCTCGGCGACGATTTTTTTAGCGTTCTCGTTCGCGGCCTCGAGCCGCTCTTTTATCTTAAGTTCGGCCGAGCCCTTGTAGCCCAGAGATACGAGCAAGCGCAGAGCATAGCCGACACCGATGCCCACAATGCCCGCAAGGGCGATGAAGGCGAGGATGGTAGTAAACGACATACAGGCGTAGTGGACCTACGCATCGCGCACGGAAAGACGAAAGGAGTTAGCTCGCGGCCGTCAAAGCAATCGAGATATGCCAAGCATTCCTAAGGGTGCCGCGGACGGTACTTCGTTGGTCGTTTCGCATGCGGAAGCGAGGGTCTGGTTTCAAGTTGAATTAATAGGTACCTCGCTACTATACCGCAAACCGGCGCGCCCGCAATGGGCGCGCCGTTCGGAGGATAGGCAGGAGTATAGCGGACCCTCCTCTAGCTCCGTGCCTTGTAGATGTCGTCGATAATGCCGTACTTCTTGGCCTCCTCCGCGGTCATCCAGTAGTCCCGCTCGGCGTCCTTTTCCACCTGCTCGATTGTCTTCCCGCTGTTCTTCGCGAGTATCTTATTGAGGTTTTCCTTCGTCCGGAGGATGTGCTTCGCCGCGATCGCGATGTCGGTCGCCTGACCCTCAACCCCTCCCATCACCTGGTGGATCATCACCTCGGAGTTGGGGAGCGCGAATCGCTTGCCGCGCTTTCCTGCCGAGAGGATGACGGCTGCGGCGGACGCGGCGATGCCGACGCAGACAGTGGCGATATCGGGCTTCACGTAGTTCATGGTGTCCAAAATTGCCATACCTGCCGAAACCGAACCACCGGGAGAGTTCACGTACAGATAGACATCCTTCTTTGGGTCCTCCGCTTCAAGAAAGAGGAGCTGCGCAATAACGAGATTCGCGACATGGTCGTCTATCGGGCCTCCGAGGAAGACAATGCGCTCCTTCAAGAGGCGCGAGTAGATGTCGTACGCGCGTTCACCCAAGGAGGTCTTCTCAATGACCATCGGGATTACCTGGTTCGTGATATTTGTACGCATGGTCCGTTTATGATACCCCGCCTGCGCTTTTCGCGCCAAGAAGCTCCCATACCTTCTCCCGAAGAGCCGTCGCGCGCACATACCGGTGCGCCACGTCATGCTCAACGCCTTGAGACATGAGAGCGTGCGCAAGGCGCTCCTCGTCCTTTTGGTCCGGTTCGAGTTTTTCCACGCGGGCTATCTCTCCGAAAATGACGTCGAGCGCGACGCGCTTTCCGGCGGGCATCTCGAGCTCTTTCACAACCGCCTCCTCGGTTTTTCCGGTCCGCTTCAGGTATTCGTTCCACGGCACATCCTGCCGCGCGAGGTCCTTTTTCGTCGCCTCAAGGAGATTGCGGGCTTCTTCAATGATGAAGAGCCGGGGGATCTCGCATTTCCCGTTCGCGATGATGCCCTCCGCGATCGCTCCTCGCTTCCTCTGGAGGTCGCGGTGGGTGACCGCGCGCGTCGCTTCTTCCATGAGGAAGAGCTCCGCTGCGGCCGCGTTCTCAAGCCCGAGTTTTTTTGCCTCGTCGTCGGTTACGGGACCCTCCGCAGTCGATTTCGCCATGTCGCGCGCCTGCTTCCGCAGGGCTTCGAGCGCGCTCACCTTCTCTTTCTCGAGGTCTTGCGCAGGGAGCTTCGCGGTCGCCTTCGCGACGGCCTCTTTGTATCCGTCGATCGAACAAACGGGAGCAACAATAGCGATAATCTCGAATGGGGCATCCACGCCAGCTTCAGCGGGCTTGAGGATCAAGCCGATCGGGATGATGGGCACGATACCGTGCTCCTTCAGCATCGCGTCGGCCTCCTTTTTGAGCGTCGCTTCCGCCGCTTCTCTCCAGATCGCTCGTTCACCGACCTCCTTCACGACCCGTTCCTCCGGCACCTTCCCCCGCCGAAAGCCCGGGAGTTCCATCACCTTCTGTATCCGCGCTATGGCGCCCGAGCGCTCCTTGAGGACTAGTTCCGCCGGGAGGACTCCCGTAACCGCCACCTCTCCGTCCGGCCGCTTCTCTTTTTTTGTCTGCATAACCGTTCATCCTAGCTCGAATCGGGGAAAACGAAAACGGCCCCGAGGGGCCGTTTTCGTTTCCGCAATGCTATTGCGAGAGTCCTTGCAGTTCAGCGTCCATGCTCGAGAAATCCGTCGCATTCATATCCGCTTCGATGTCGGCCATCGCGTCCGACGACCCCTGCGTCGTCGCGGCCTGGACGTCGGGGTCCTCTGAGTTCGTCACATCTTCCGCGGTTGGCATCGCCTCATCTCCGGGCATCGGACTCGCGGTCGTCATGAGGTAATAGGCGCCGCCCAAGACGACCAGAGCGAGGATGATGATGATGGCAATGACGCCGCTTCCGCCCCCTTCTTTTTTGGGCATCTGTCCCGGAACTTCCGGCGGCATGTTCGTCTGTTCCATAGTGATTCTGCGATTGTGGTGTGGGTTGGTAATAGCGCTCATTCAGCGTTCTCGTTTTGGACTGCGGGACTCGTTCCTATCCCTGCCGCCTGCGCCGCGGCTTTCAGTTTCTGAACGGCGCTCCTCACGAGCTCATGCGCCCTTCGGAGATGTTCGCGCACGGATTGAAATGCGGCCCTGGTCGAGGAGACGCTTTCCGCGACCGCGGCGAGGGAGTTCGCGTTCAGGATGAGGATAGCCGTCGACCCGAGCGCCTGAAGTTCGCTCCGCGCGGCATCAAGCTCAGCTTGGGCGCTTACGAGGTCCGCTTCGGCCGCGGCCGTGTCTACCCCTTCCGCTTCGAGCTTGTCGGCGCGTGCCTGGATGCGGTCGATGAGCTTCTCCATCCGACCGATCATGGCGAGCATAAGAGCTCCCAACTTCTTCACATGTGCTTTTATCCTGTCCTCGCGGTTGTCGCGCACGTCCTCTTTCTTGTCCATCATGTTCTTGACTGCAGGACGCGGAGAATTCGGGGACGGGAGATTTCCAGTGCCCGACGTATTCGCAGGGGTTCCGCCGGTTTCTCTTCCGCCCGTCTCTTCGGCGAATGCGGGGGTTCCCATGAGGAAAAGCAAGACGAGGGCAGCGAGTGCGATCGTCCCGATAGTGTTGTAGACGCGAGTCATGATTATTACGAAATGAATATGCTTAGCGCGTGTTCTAAATGATAAGGACACTCTAGGCCATGCCTAGAGTATACCGTGTCCTCTGCTAAGGAGACTCTGCGGATAAGCTCCCCCGCGAATCGTATTCTAGGAACCGACTAGCGGCCGGGGAATTTGGCGCCGTAGAGCTTGCGCGATTCTTCGAATGCGGCGACGGCCTTTGCTTTCCCTTCAAAGCCGGTAACGCTGCAGACCTTGTCCTGAAGCTGTTTGTAGGTGCAGAAGAAGTGCTCGATCTCCTTGAGCGTGTGCTTATTGACGTCACCGATATCCTTTACGTCGTCCCAGCGCGGATCCTTCACCGGCACCGCCAGAACCTTCGAATCCGATTCGCCGTCATCAATCATACCCATCAGCCCCACCGCGCGCACGCGGACCAGTATGCCCGTCAGGAGCGGTTCACTCGTGAGAAGTATCGCGTCAAGCGCGTCTCCATCGTGCCAGAGGGTCTGCGGGATGAAGCCGTAATCGAACGGGTAATCCTGTGCGGAATAGAGGACGCGGTCGAGCGCAATGAGGCCCGTCTCCTTGTCTATCTCGTATTTGTTGTGCGAGCCCTTCGGTATCTCGACGATGACGTTCATCACGTCCTTGGTCCCCGGTTCGATGTCGTGCCAGTAGTTCATAGCGTATAGCCTATAGCGTATAGCTCCGGGTGTCTAATTATTTCTCCTCCTTGCCATCCTCGGCCTTGTCTGCAGTGTCCATCTCGTCTGGTGCCTCTTCGATCGCCTCATTCTCTTCTTTCCCAAGCTCCGTTTCCGCCGCTTTCACCACCGCTTCCTCGGGTGGCTGGACGGCACCCTCTTCCTTTTCTAGGAGCGCCTCCTCCGCGCCTTCGGTTGCGACCGGGCCTTCTTCATGCGGCACCACGGGGGTTTCGGCATCGGCAACAGCCGGAGCACCGCCCACCGGGCGGATGTCGATGGACCAGCCGGTCAACTTTGCCGCGAGCCGCACGTTCTGTCCGCCACGCCCGATTGCGAGAGACTGTTGGTCTTCGGAAACCTCGACGGTCGCTCTATGTTCAGCTTCGTTCAGAGTGACCGACAAGACCCGTGCGGGCGAGAGCGCGTCCTCGATGAATGTGGCCGGGGCCGCCGCGTATTCGATGATGTCGATGCGCTCGCCGCCGAGTTCACTCATGACCGTCGAGACGCGAACCCCGCGCTGGCCCACGAGGGCCCCTACCGGGTCGATGCGCTCATCGGTCGCGGCGACGGCGATTTTTGAGCGGCCGCCGGCCTCGCGCGCGATCGCTTTGACGGCGACGGCACCGTTCTTGATCTCGGGGACCTCCATCTCGAAGAGCTTCTCGAGAAACTTCGGGTGAGAGCGCGAAAGCCGGAGGTACACCCCGCGCACGCCTTCCTCGACCGAGAAAAGATACGCATGGATGCGCTCACCGGGACGATACCGCTCGCCCGGGATCTGCTCATGAAACGGCATGATGCCCGTCGCGCGGCCGAGGTCGACGTACAGGTTCCCACGCTCGCTTCTCTGGACGATGCCGTTCACGATGTCGCCTTCTTTTCCGCCGTATTCCTCGACGACCGACGCGCGTTCCGCCTCGCGTATCTTCTGCATGATGATCTGCTTTGCGGTCTGCGCGGCGATGCGCCCGAAATCGGTTTTCTTTTCCAAAGGGAAGACGATCTCGTCGCCCACTTTGGTATCACGTTTCACCCGTCGCGCGTCATCGAGGAAGATATGTTTTTCCTCGTTGTAGCGGACGCGCTCGTCCTCGCCTTCGACGGGGCGCGCCGCGGGTTCTTCGCCTTCCTCTTCCATCCGGACCTCCGCGGGGTCGACCACGATCTTGACCTTGTAGAAATCAACGTCTCCAGACTCCGCATTGAAGTGTGCGCGGACGATCTGCCCGCGCTTCCCGTACTCGCGGTTGTAGGCGGTCGCCAAAGCGCTCTCCACCGCCTCGAGCATTTTCTCGCGCGGGATGCCGCGCTCCTCCGCGAGCTGTTCTATGACGAGGTTTAGGGTCTTGAGGTCGAGCATGCTGGGTTTTATTAGCGAATGATAATGAGCTTAAAAAACGTTGCACCCCGCACCGCAAGAAAACCAAGAGTCTCGCTTCCAGGAGGGTTTCGAGGCGTAAGCCGCTCTTGTTACTGGGGGATACATGGGGTGAGTTGTGGTGCGGGGTCTAATAAAATCTAACTCGCTGCGCTCGTAAGATTTTCTAAGAAAAATCCGATGCTTATGGCATCGGATTAAGAAAAACTATTCAAGTATATCTTGTGAAACGATACCGTCTCTTGCGCGCCGTGTCAAACGGCGCCGTGCGCAACGACATCCCGGCGGAAAGAGTAGTCACAGAATCGCCTTGATTTTCAAGCTCGAATCGGTTTTTCGATGTTACACTTCTCATGAATGAAGGTCTCCGATACCCAGCTCAAAACGTTCGTTCTGGACTCGGGATTAGTCTCCAGAAAGGACGTTGAGACGGCCGAGAAGGCGGCGGTCGAGAGGCGAGAGCCCCTCGCGGACGCGCTAGTCTCGTCAGGAGCTCTCGGAGAAGATGACCTCCGGCGGATGCAGGCCCACATCCTCGGCATCCCTTTCATCTCGTTCGCCGGCACGAAGATAGATTTTTCGGTCCTTTCCATGATCCCCGAACCCATCGCGCGCGCTCACAACATCGTCGCGTACAAGAAGACGCCGGACGCTCTCGAAGTCGCGATGCTCGACACGTCGGACCTCGCGGCCATCGATTTCGTAAAGAAAAAAGTGGGCTTGAAGATCCTCCCGCGCCTCACTGACGTCGCGTCCATGAAGTCGGCCCTGGTTCTCTACCAAAAATCCCTGAAGGAGGAGTTCGCGGACATCATCAAATCCGCCTCAAGTGCGATGCGCTCGTCGACCGATCTCGACATGAAGGGCCTCCAGCAGCTCGCAGAAGACGTGTCGACCGTGAAGGTAATCGACACACTCTTGCGACATGCGGTGACCCAGGGCGCGTCCGACATCCACATAGAACCCATGGAGGACAAATTGCTCGTCCGCTACCGTATCGACGGCATCCTCCACGACGTGATGGAACTTCCGACGGGGATTGCGCCGGGCGTCACCGCCCGCATCAAGGTACTGTCGCGCCTGAAGCTCGACGAAAAGCGGCTCCCGCAAGACGGCCGCTTCAAAATGGAAGCGGACGGAGAAAAAGTGTCGTTCCGTGTCTCGGTCCTCCCGACCTACTATGGCGAGAAGACCGTGATGCGTCTTTTAAGGGAGGGGGCGGGCGGCTACACCCTGGAGTCCCTCGGCTTCCACGGACTTGGTCTTGAGCGCATCCACGAGGCGACGAATCAATCGACCGGCCTGATCCTTGCGACCGGTCCCACAGGTTCGGGCAAAACGACGACCCTCTACACCGTCCTCGATATACTCAATACCCCCGACGTCAACATTTCGACCGTGGAGGATCCCATCGAGTACCAGATGCCGAGGGTGAATCAGACGCAAGTCCGTCCCGACATCGGTTTCACCTTCGCGAACGGCCTCCGGGCGCTGGTGCGCCAGGACCCCGACATCATCATGGTGGGCGAGATCCGCGACACTGAAACGGCATCCTTAGCGGTCAATGCTGCGCTCACCGGGCATTTGGTCCTCTCGACGGTGCACACCAACTCCGCTGCGGCGACCATCCCGCGTCTCATCGATATGGAAGCCGAGTCGTTCCTCTTGGTCTCGACCCTCCGGGTCATTGTGGGCCAGCGGTTGGTGCGGAAGTTGTGCCCGGACCGTGAGGAACAGCCACTGTCCGCGGACGCTTTCGCCCAGCTGTCGAAATCGGTCGACTTGGAGCGTGTCTTGAGGGCCCTCAAAGAAGAGGGGCGAGTTTCTGCGAAGACAAGCGTGAAGACCATGCCGTTCTTCCGGCCCAAGGAAGGCGGGCAGTGCCCCGACGGCTACGCGGGCCGCATCGGCATCCACGAGATCCTACCGGTGACGCGCGGCATTCGGGACCTCATCCTTAAGGGCTCGCCTACCGATGAGATAGAGAAGCAAGCGAAAACCGAAGGCATGCTCACCATGCTCGAGGACGGCGTCTTCAATGCCGTGTGCGGCGTCACAACCATCGAAGAGGTGCTGCGCGTCATCGCCGAATAACCCATGCCGAAGTTCCGCGTCATCGCCGTCACGAAGGACGAAGAAAAGTACAACGAAGTCGTCGACGCTCCCGACCGCTTCGCCGTATACCGGGACCTCCGCGGACGGGGCGACCGCATCATCGAGCTCACGGAGGAAGGGAAGAGAGGTTTCTCGCTCTCCGCGCTACTCGAGCTATTCGAGAGCGTCCCGCAGGACGAGAAGGTCATACTCGCCCGCAACCTCGCGGCGATGCTCGAAGCAGGACTCACGACCTCACGCGCGCTTTCCGTGATGGAGCGGCAATCGTCGTCGAAGCGCTTGAAGCGGGTCTTGGGCGCGGTCATCGCGGACGTGCGGCGCGGCTCGCCCCTGTCACAATCGCTCCAGCAATTCCCGAGCGTATTCAGTCAGCTCATGGTCTCGATGGTGCGCGCGGGCGAGGAATCGGGGAAGCTCGCGGAATCCTTGCGCGTCGTCGCGGAGCAGATGGAGAAGGCGAGCAATCTCACGAAGAGGATCCGCGGCGCCCTCATGTATCCCGCGATCGTACTCATCGCCATGATCGGCATCGCCATCCTCATGCTCATCTACGTCGTCCCGACCCTGGCCGCGACCTTCAAAGAGCTCGGCGCGGACCTCCCGCCCACGACCATGTTCGTCCTGAACGCAAGCGCATTCTTCACCGCGAACCCGCTCACAGTCCTCGGCGGCGGCCTCGCGCTCATAGCCCTCATCGCCTGGTTCGTGCGGACCCCGCCCGGGCGCCGCGCGCTCGACTGGCTCCTCCTCCGGATCCCCGTGATCCACACGCTCGTCGTTGAAACGAACGCGGCGCGAACCACGAGGACCATGGCATCCCTCCTGTCCTCAGGCGTCGACGTCATCCTCTCAATCGCGATAGCGCGCGATGTTGTCCAGAACTTTTTTTATCAGAAAGTCCTCGCCGAGGCTGAAGCCGCGGTCACGAAGGGCGGGCAATTATCGCAGGTCTTTAATAAGTACCCTGCGCTCTACCCGCCGCTGGTCTCCGAGATGATCGCGGTTGGCGAAGAGACCGGCCGTCTGTCTGATCTTCTTAAAGAGACAGCACGTTTTTACGAGGAGTCGATCGAGCAGCAGACCAAAGATCTCTCGACTATCGTGGAGCCCATCCTCATGCTCATCATCGGTGCCGCAGTCGGCTTCTTCGCGCTTTCCATGATTGCTCCTATCTACTCGCTCTCAAGCGTTATCTAGTTCTGAGTTTCTAGTTCAGAGTTCTGAGAAAATCACAATGCAATTCTCATGATGCTTTCACTCTGGACTCGGCACTCTCAACTCTGGACCACTCGGGGGATGACCCTGATCGACGTCATCGTAGGCACCTCCATCATGCTCATCGTGTTCTTAGGCATCTTTGGCGCTTTCAAGCTCTCGATTCAACTCGTCTTCAACACGAAAGCGAAAGCAGGCGCAATCGCGCTCATCACGGACCGGCTCGAGTACGTACGCGGCCTCCCGTACGGCAGCGTCGGCACGGTGGGCGGTATCCCGGCAGGGAACATACTCCAACTCCAGCAGAAAGCACTGAACGGCATCACCTACACCGTTCGGACGCTCGCCCAATACGTCGATGCCCCCGAAGACGGACTCGGAAGCCTCGATACGAACTCGATAACGACTGACTACAAGCGGGTGAAGGTGGAGATTTTGTGGATGATCAAAGAGCAGTCCCGCTCCGCGTTTGCGGTGACTGACATCGCGCCTCATGGCATCGAATCCCTGGTTCAGGGCGGCACGCTTCGCGTGAACGTGTTTGACGGTGTCGCAGCTCCGGTCGAGGGAGTGAGCGTTCGCGTGATCAATGCGTCGGTATCACCCGCGATCGACACCACGGTCATGACGAACACAAACGGTACCGTTGAATTCGTCGGTGCGCCCCCGGCGAGTAACTACCAGGTGTTCGTATCGAAGACCGACTACTCGAGCGCACAGACGTATGATATTTCAGCGGAAAACCCAAATCCGAATCCCGGGAACATGTCGGTCGTCAATAATCAGACATCAACAGCAAGCTTCGCGATCGACAGGGTTGGTACACTCGGGGTCGCGACGTGGAGCCCGCAGGGCCCCGGCGAGTATACCGATTCGTTCATGACAGAGGCAGGCCTCTCGGCGACGACGAACACGGTCGTTTCCGGCGGAGCGCTCATCCTCGATGGAGGACCTGATAATTACTTTCTCTTGGGGAGCGCATCTTCGATAGCGATTGCCCCCGAGTATCTCGCGAGTTGGGGCCTCCTCTCATGGAGCGCATCAACGCCGGCGGCGACATCCGTCCTCGTGAACCTCTCATACTGGAATGCGACCACCTCCTCGTACACGCTCGTTCCGGACAGCGTCCTTCCGGGGAACAGCGTCGGTTTTACCACGGGCCCCGTCAATCTTTCCGTCCTTACTCCCGTGACGTATGACTCTCTGAAAATAGGAGCGGGGCTTGCGACGACCGACGCCTCATCAACCTCCTCCGTTCTTGATTGGACGCTCACATACCAGGCGGGGCCAACGCCGCTCCCCAATGTCGGATTTTCGATCCATGGCACAAAGACTATCGGCACAGCCGGCGCGGGAACTCCCATCTATAAGATGAATGAATCGCACACCACGAATGCTTCAGGGACATGGACGATATATCCAATCGAGTGGGACACCTATTTTATTTCACTCTCTTCCGGATCTCCCCATGCGATTTCGGAGCAGTGTCCGTGGGCGACCACTATCGCTCCGGGGAGCACGGCGACGACCTCGCTCACGCTCGTCACGGCCCCCACGAACTCGCTCCGCGTCATCGTCTCCGGCGCCGGCGGCGCGATTTCCGGCGCGAACGTCTCTCTAAGCGGGCCCACAAGCGCCTCAGCTTCGACGAGTTCGTGCGGGCAAGTTTTCTTTTCTGGAATCCCTTCCTCGAATGCTTACACGGTGACCGTTTCCGCGTCCGGTTATCAAACCGTCATAGAAACCGACATTTCCGTCTCCGGCCAGTCCGTCCTTCCGGTGTCCATCGTCGTGTCATCACAATAACCATGGAGATGCGCGGCATATCGCTCCTTGAATCAGTCGTAGTCATCGCGATCGCCACCATCGTCATGATCGCGATCGCCAATTCCGTCCTCTTCTTCTACAGAGCGAACACGGCATCCATCGAACAGGCCTATCAGATCGATATCACTCGCAAAGGGGTCGAGCTCTTGGTCCGCGATATCCGTGAAGCGTCGTACGCCGACAACGGCGCATACCCCTTAGAGACCATGGCGTCGTCGACCATCACGTTTTATGCCGATACCGATAAGGACAATCTCACTGAACGCATCACCTACGAGCTCGCCGGGACTTCGTTCAAGCGCGCGGTCCTTGATCCATCGGGGAATCCGACTACCTACAACGGGCCCGCAGCGACATCCTCAGTGTCCGAGTACATGCGCAATCTTGAAGATGGAATTCCTGTGTTCCGATACTACGATAAAGACAACGTTGAGGTCGTGAACCCCGCGAATATCGTCGATGTCGTGTCGGTGTCGGTGACGGCGGTGGTGAACATCGTCACGACACGGGCGCCGGGAGAGTTTACACTGAAATCGAGCGCAACTATCCGGAACCTGCGCGCACAATGAATCGCATAACACATACTCTAGAACGCATAGCGTCGGAAAGCGCTCCACGCTCCACGCCCCAGGTTTCACGGGGGTATTTCACCCTCCTCGTCCTCGTGTTCGCATCGGTCTTTTTCACCCTCCTCTCGGCCTTGACCGGCTTTGTTTTTGTCGAAAAGCGCGCGCAGATCGTCCAGGAGCAACGGGAACAGGCGCTTCACCTTGCTGAAGCAGGCCTCGAGTACTATCGCTGGCACCTTGCGCACTGGCCGAAAGATCTTCAAGATGGAACCGGCGGGAACGGGCCCTACGTGCACGACGTTCCAGACCCAGAAGGAGGGACTCTGGGTAGTTTCTCGCTCTCTTTCGTAAGTAACCAGGCGTGCGGCACGTCGACGGACCTCGTCATTACGTCTGTTGGGCGCGCTGCCGCGGCGCCGTCCTATACGAGAACCCTCAAGGCAACGTACGATTGGCCGACCGTTGCCGATTACGCGTACGTCGTCAATTCGAACGTCTGGGCGGGCGCAGATCGCGTCATCAACGGCCCCTACCACTCAAACGGCGGGGTCCGCATGGATGGGACGCACAATGCCACTGTTTCTTCGGGCGTATCCACGTGGCTCTGTACCGCAACCCTCGGTTGCTCTCCCGACGCGACCCAGCCGGGCGTATTCGGTACCGGCGGCCCACAGAGCTTATGGACATATCCGGCTCCGCCGATCGATTTCCAGGGCATAACGCAGGACATCAACGGCCTTAAAGAATTAGCGCGCAATCACGGCGGTCTTTATTTCGGGCAAACCGGCGGCGAATCAACGAGGCACGGCTATCACATGACCTTCAATGGCGACGGCACGTTTACACTCCAAGACGTCAAAGACACAGTGCGGGTGTGGGGGTACACAGTTGACGGCGGCTGGCAGTATGAGTACCCGGTCATCTCGGACGAACAATTCCCGACCACCTACACCATACCGAGCAGCTGCTCGATTATTTTCTTCAATGACCGTGTGTGGATCGACGGTGTTGTCTCAGGGAAGGTGAGCGTAGCCGCAGCCGCTCTCCAGCAGCCAAATTACGCCGCCGATGTCATCATTAACGGGGATCTCACCTATGCAAATAATTCGGGCGTCGACGGGCTTACCGTCATCGCAGAGCATTCCATACTTATCGGTCTCAAGACCCCGGACACGATGAACGTGAATGGGATCTTCATCGCACAGCAGGGGCATTTCGGCCGAAATCACTACTGCACCGACGAATGCAACTCGTCTCACCAGGGAAATGAGGGGGTTCCGCCTTCTTTGGACGACTATGTGCGGCGTTCCACCCTGAATACGCTCGGCTCCATCATCTCGAACCGTTCGACCGGCACCAAGTGGACCTCGGGCGGCGTTTTCGTCTCGGGCTACAACCAGCGGAACGACTCGTACGATCGCCGGCTCGCGAAGGATCCGCCGCCTTTCACACCTCGGACTTCGGACGATCTTATATTCGTCGACTGGAGAGAAGCCAATTGATTGGCTTCTCTCCAGTTCTGCGTTTCGCAGAAATTGCCTATATCACGAAGTGATTTGCCATAGGTGGGCAGAAGTCAACTAGTTATAAGCCTCTTGCCGTTTTGAATGGGGAGAGCAGGAATCAAAACCGAGTGGTACGATTCGCGCATGAAATCGCTCATCGTCGGGAACTGGAAACTCTACGTCCGCAATCTTGCCGAGGGGAAAAAGCTCCTCCGCGCTCTCGACCGCTCTCTCCCGCGCGGCGGCAATGCCGAAGTCGTCGTTTGTCCTCCGGTCGTGCTCGCGGTCGCACTCCGCGCGGGGTACGGCGGGCGGAGAATCAGGTTCGGGACGCAAGACGCATCGTTTCATGTGGATGGCGCCCACACCGGGGAGGTTTCTCCGGTCGCGCTCGCCGAGTCCGGCATCGAATACGTCATCCTCGGGCATGTGGAGCAGCGCACGGAGGGGGATACCGACGAAACCGTGGCGAAAAAAACCGCAGCGGCGCTTGCAGCGGGCCTTACTCCCGTCGTATGCGTCGGCGAGCGGGTGCGCGATAAGGACGGGCACCACTTTTCGCAGCTTCAGAAGAACGTGAAGGAGTCGCTTGCGCGCATCACCCCCGCCGAGAGCTCCCGCGTCGTGGTTGCCTATGACCCCTTGTGGGCGATTGGGAATGCCGAAGCGCCGAGTCCTACGGTCATACGTGAAGCGGTCACCTACGTCCGAAAGACGCTCGCGGAGATGTGGGGTAGGGACCGCGCGTTGAAAACTCGCATCATCTATGGGGGCTCGGTCACCTCCGAGAGCGCGGGGGCGATCGCGAAAGACGGAGGCGTCCAAGGGCTCCTGCCGGGCCGCGCGTCGATCCAGCCCGAGGAATTTTCCGGCATCGTGAAAGCATTTTCTCGCCGGTAACCATGCTCCGCTCGGTCGCTGACATCGGTGCGGTGCAAGGAAGGCGGATCATCGTCCGCGCAGATTTGAACGCCCCCGTGAAGGATGGTGCGGTCGCAGATTCGTACCGTCTCGACGCGGTTCTCCCCACCATAGAGCTCCTCCTTTCGAAAAAAGCGCGCATTATCCTTTTAAGTCACATGAGCGACTCCGCGGGGACGCTCCGGCCCGTCTTCGAGTACCTGAAAACGAAGATCTCGCTTACGTTTGTGGATGACGTCGCGGGAGCCCCCGCGCCCAACCCCCCGGCCCCAAACAAAAACCGCGCACCCCATAACCACCCGAAAAAACCCCCCCACCACCGCCCGGAGCAGAAACACCCCCCC
>CAYHKM010000005.1:0-2809 GCA_964357285.1 uncultured Candidatus Saccharibacteria bacterium | reverse complement strand
GGCGCCGCCGGCCCGGGCCCCCTCACACAAAAAAATCTTTGGGGGTTTTTTGGCCCCCCCCGGGGGGGGGGGCCGCGGGGGGCCCCCCCCCCCCGCCGAACTCAAAGACGGCGAAGCGCTTCTCCTCGAGAACATCCGCCGAGACCACGGCGAGGAGAAGAACGACCCCGCGTTCGCGAAGGCGCTCGCGTCCCTTGGAGACGCATACGTGAACGACGCGTTCCCGGTTTCTCACCGCGCGCACGCCTCCATAGTCGGTGTCCCCGCGCTCATCCCGGCGTACGCGGGGCTTCAGTTTATGAAAGAGGTTGAAGGCCTTACGCCCGCTCTCGCGCCTGAGAGTCCCTCCCTCGCGATCATCGGTGGCGCTAAGTTCGCGACCAAGGAGAAACTCATCCACACGCTCCTCACGAAGTACGACAAGCTTTTCATCGGTGGCGCCATCGTGAACGATTTCTTTAAAGCGAAAGGGTTCGAGGTAGGGAAGTCGCTCGTTTCAAACGATAAACATATTAAAGAGCTTCTCGATGAACCGAAGCTCATCATTCCGACCGACGTCACGGTCCTCGGTCCCTCGGGCCAAAGCGACAAGGATCTCGGGGAAGTGGGGAAGGAGGACGTCATTGACGACGTCGGTCCAAAATCGATAGCGGCCCTGTGGCCCGTGATCGAGAACGCAAAAACCATCCTCTGGAACGGTCCCATGGGCCGCTTCGAGGATGACTTCACCCGCGCGACCGACGAGCTCGCCATGATGGTGGCGAAATCGCGGGCGCGCTCCATCGTCGGGGGTGGCGACACGCTCGCCTCAATTCAAAAGCTGAAACTCATGGACAAGTTCACGTTCGTCTCGACCGCGGGCGGCGCGATGCTCGACTTTCTTGCGAACGGGACCCTGCCCGGCATCGAAGCGCTCGAAGCTTCAAAAAATCCTTGACGTGCAGAGGGTACAAAACTTGCTATTTTATATATTATATGGTAAAATATTCACATGGACGAAGGGCCGCCGATAGACAAGAATTTCGCCGACGTTTCTGATCCCCGCTGGGTAAGAATACTTGAATTAAGCACCGGGCTCGCGTTTAACCAAGGCCATCGCCAGAGACAGCAGCGTTTGGAAAACAGCGCCCGCCTCAGGGCCGATAGGAGAGAGACTTTCTGGGGACTCGTTGTCTCGACGTTCAGGGCCAACTCTGCCGGAGAGGACCCCGACGTTTTCGGACGTACTGCCGCCAACAACAACACCGGCTGGTTCGGGCTCGGGCGTGGCAGAAACCGCAAGTCGCTCAATCTCGGAAACGGGTGGACCGCCGGACCCCAAGTGCGCTCCGACGACTAGGACGGCCTATTTCGCCGACAGTTCCTTCCTTACTGCGTCTCCTGTTTTCACCATCCCGCCTTCCTCGTAGGCCGCTCCTACCCATGCCTTGTGCGCGTCCCCCGCGCGACGCGGAATGACGTGAACGTGTGCGTGGAAGATGAGCTGGTGAGCGGGACTTTCGTTGTTAACGACTATGTTCACTCCGCCGGCACTGGTCGCTTTCTGGATAGCCGCGGCTATGTGGCGCGCCGTCTTCATGACGGCAAGCCACGCGTCCTCCGGGATGTCGAAGACGTTCCGGTAGTGGAGCTTGGGGATGACGAGCGCATGTCCGGGATTCACGGGCTTCAAGTCAAGGAAGGCGACGGTCGCTTCGTCTTCGTAGATTTTTTCGGATGGAAGCTCGCCCGAGGCGATTTTGCAGAAGATGCAATCAGTCGCCATATGCGCTCATGCTACCATTTTCGCCATGGTGCATCCTTTGGTTGAGCGCATTCTCGAGGGGCGCGACATCCCCGACCGTGAAGCATTTCTCGCACCCTCCTACGGCGACCGCCCCGACCCATTCCTCATGAAGGACATGGATCGCGCGGTCGGTCGGGCGCTCAAAGCAATCGCGAACAAAGAAAAAATCGCGGTGTGGCACGACTACGACTGCGATGGCGTCCCAGGCGGCGCTCTTCTTTCTGATTTTTTCCTCGCGATCGGCTACCCGGTTCGAGTGCACGCGCCGGAGCGCGCCGACGGCTACGGCCTTAATGCGAAGTCTCTCGCCACCCTCCGGGATGAAGGCGTTTCTCTCGTCATCACGGTCGACTGCGGCATCACGGACGTCAAGGAAGTCGAATACGCGAACGCGCTCGGCATCGATGTCATAGTGACCGACCATCATTTGCCGCAATCCGAGCTCCCGAAGGCGTACGCGGTCGTGAACTCGCACCGCGCGGACGACGCGTACCCGTTCAAAGGGCTCTGCGGGACCGGAGTCGCGTTCAAACTGGTCGAAGGACTCGTCGCGCGCGGCGGATTTCCGCTCCCCGCGGGGTGGGAGAAATGGCTCCTCGACCTTGTCGCTCTCGCGACCGTCGCGGACATGGTTCCCTTGACCGGCGAGAACCGAACGCTCGTCCGCTTCGGACTTACGGTGATGCGAAAAGGCCGCCGCCCCGGCATCCGTGCGCTCCTTGAGGCGGAGCGTGTGCCGTTCGCGAGCGTGACCGAGGACGACATCGCCTTTTCAGTCGCGCCCAAGATAAACGCGGCGTCGCGCATGGCGAGCCCGGCCCTCGCACTCGAGCTCCTGACCACGCCGGACATGAGTCGCGCCCGGGAGCTCGCGAACACGCTCATCTCGCTCAATAAGGACCGGAAGCTCGAGGGTATGCGTGTCGCGAAAGAAGTGAAGCGACACATCGAGATGCTGCCGACCTTGGGTGACATCATCGTCACGGGGAGCGAGTCGTGGCGACCGTCCTTGCTCGGCATCGC
>CAYHKM010000004.1:26197-31981 GCA_964357285.1 uncultured Candidatus Saccharibacteria bacterium | reverse complement strand
GCTTCATCTTCACGGGGGAAGCCTTCAGCGAAGAGTTTCGGGACTACCTCGCGTTGAAAGCCCATGTGCGGAACGTCGTCATCGATACCATGAACATCTACGGCACGTCGGAGCTGGGCCCTGTGGCGGTGGAGACGCCCTTGGCCGTCCTCACGCGACGCCTTCTCCATAAATCCGCCTTCGCGGACCTCTTTGGCGACATCAAGAAAGTGCCGACCTTGGCGCAGTACGTGCCGAATCTCGTGAACTTCGAATGCGTCGACGGCGAGCTGTATTTCACCGGGGACGACGCCATCCCGCTCATGCGCTACCAGTCCGGCGACCACGGAGGCCTCTTCACTTTTCAGGAGGTACGCGACATCCTCGCTCGGAACGACATCGACATCATGAAGGCCGCGTCACGCGCCGGCATCTCGCGCCACGTCTCGGAACTGCCCTTCGTATACGTCTATGAACGGAAGAACCTCGTCACGACCCTGTATGGCGCGCTCATCTATCCGGAGTATTTCAGGGCGGCTCTCCTTAGTCGCGGACTTCATCGGTTCATCACGGGAAAATTCAGCATGGTCCAGCGCTATGACAAGAACCAGGACCAGTACATCGAGGTCAACATCGAGCTCCGGCGCAATGTCGCCTCCAAGAAGATTATCGAACGAGAGGTTCTCAAGAAGGTCGTCGAGGCCCTGAAGGAGCGGAGCTCGGAGTTCACGGAGCTGTACAAGAATCTCAGGGAGCGGGTGTATCCGAAGCTGGTATTCTGGCCCTATGAACACCCGCAATATTTCACGCCGGGTACGAAACAGCAGTGGGTAAAAAAAGCATAAGCCGCATGGAAAAACCGCTCACCATCGATGCCCGCACGGAAGCCATGCCGGCGATACGCGAACGTCTAAAACCAGAACGTGTCCTCGATACCTACCGGCTGCAACTCGAAGACCTCTTCCTCCTCCGGAATCCGAAACACCGCTTCGATAAGAATTATCAGGAGCCCTTCGCGAACTTCATCACCGGACATTCGCAGAGCGGCTCTCTTGAGGCATGCGGTTCGTGGGTCTACTTCCCGTGGAACCGAACCCTCGTCCATTACCTCGCGGACGCCGATCATCAGGAGGTCCGCACGGGCCGGAACCGAAATCTCATAACGAAAGAGGAACAGGACCGCTTCTATGGCTTCAGGGTAGGGGTCGCCGGCTTGAGCGTGGGGAGTCATGGCGCCCTGACCACGGTCCTGATGGGAGGCGCGCGCGTGATAAAGCTCGCGGACCCGGATTTCATCTCGCCAACGAACCTCAATCGTCTGCGGTTCGACTTCACCCAGATAGGAATGAACAAGGCGGAAGCCATAGCTCAGTACATCTATCAGCTCAATCCGTACGCCGAGGTGATCCTCTACACCGACGGCATCACCGAAGAGAATGTGGACTCGTTCATGGACGGTATCGACATCCTCGTCGAAGAGCTCGACGATATCGAAGTAAAGGTACGCATGCGAGAGGAGGCAAAGAAGCGGAAACTCCCCGTCATTATGGCGACAGACAACTCGGACAACGTCATCATGGACATCGAACGGTTCGATCTCGCCCCTAACAGCCCCATCTTTTATGGGATGCTCGAGGGCATGGACCTGAAGGAGATAAAGAAGTCGCCGCAGAAGATGTTCGAAGCTATGGGAAAGATAATCGGCCTCTCATTCGTGCCGTCGCGCGCGCTTAACTCGGTCTTTGAGGTAGGGAAAACCATCTATTCATGGCCCCAGCTCGCCTCGGCCGCGACCCTCTCAGGTGCCGTCATCGCCTATGCGATACGGAAAATCGCCCTCGGTGAGAAGGTTCGCGAGGGGAAATTCGACATCAACCTCGAAGCGGCGTTCAGTCCCGATTACGAAGCGGGGAAAGAGGCGCGTGAAAAGGAACTCGAGAAGTTCCTGGCGGCCTTTAGTCTCGCGAACAACGCTAAAGACGCAAACCATGGATAGGACGACCTTAGAGAAAATAATACACGCGGCGAATCTCGCCCCGTCAGGGGGCAATTCGCAGTCCTGGCGCTTTCAGGTGGATGGAGAGCGTCTTCAGGTCATTGCTCTTCCGGAAAAAGATCACGCGGTGATGAACTTTCGAGGCAGGGCAACGATGGTCGCTCACGGCGCTCAATTAGAGATCATTTCTGTTTTTTCTGCTGCGCACGGATATCACGCCGATATACGGACGAGTATGTCACCGAACCTGATCTCTACTGTTACCTTTACAAAAAAAGATATCGACGACACCGCTGTGAGTCTTGCTGGGATGATCGATAAACGACATTCGAATCGAAAGCCATACAGAGCAGAACCCCTCCCGAAAGAAGACCGAGATTTTATTTTTTCAGAAGGAGGGCGTTACGCCGATTGTCGTATATGCGTTGCGGAAGGGGAGAACGCCACATCCGTCGCTCGTGGGCTATCGGTCGATAGTCGTCTTATGTTTGAGAATAGAACACTCCATACGATGTTCTATCACGAGATTGTGTGGACTCGCGAAGAAGAAGCACGACGAGGAGGTCTCTTTGTCCCCACAATGGAGCTCGATGAGAAGCAGTCAAAGCCGGTCAGAATGCTCGCCAAACGACCACTTGCCGTGCTCTTCAAGGTTTTCGGGCTCTTTAAGAAAATCCATCATATGAACGCGCAGAAGTCTGCACTCTCTTCCGCGATCGTTGCGCTTGCTACTCCCGACTCCGATGAATCATTTGTTCACGCGGGGAGAACGCTTATGAATATCTGGCTTCGTTCAATACGGCAAGGATATGCGATCCAGATCATGGCCGGGATGCCCTTCCTATGGCAACACCTTCACGGTAGCGAAGATCCTGTACTCTCTTCGAAAGAAGCACGATTGCTCGATGAGCATTATGAACTCCTGCGCAAGGGATTCGGCCTTGCGCCGGACGAACGGGTGGGCATGTCCTTTCGCATCGGCAAGCCCCTCGGTGACCCTCTCGCCGTTTCTCATAAACGTCCGCCGGTCGTGGAGTGGCGCGAGAAAGGGCTCGGGAGCTACCTGAAATGGGTAGTACACTACGGGTGAGCAATGGACACCTCGCTCTCCGGCATAGCTAACCTCGACCTTCTTTCTGTCGGCATCGTGGTCGCCGGGATGGCTGTTCTTGGCTTTGCCGTGCTCTTCAGCAATACGCAAAGTGCTTCAAACCGAATATTCTTGGTGCTCGCGATCTCTACCGGTATCTGGGGATCCCTCAATTACTTCTCGTATCAGCCGAACGCTCCAGACGTTTCATTCCTTCTGCTGCGCTGGGCCATCTTTTTCGGGGTCTTGTCCGCTTTTTTCACCTTCACCTTCGCGTACGTGTTCCCGTCGAGCCGCGGAGCGTATTCATCTCTATACCGGTGGGGGTTCATTCCGCTTACTGCTGTCACCGCATTCGCGACCCTGACTCCGTTCGTGTTCAAAAGTATTTCAGCGACCGCGCCTGACGGCCACGTGACGGGGGTCGAAGCAGGACCCGGCATCCTCCTTTTCGTCGCGACCATCCTCATTCTGAACGTCGGAGCAATCGTGTACTTCGTGAGAAAGCTCCTCAAAGCAAAACCTGAACAAAAGACGTCCTTCCAAACGATCCTCTTAGGCATGTTCATCATGCTTGCTCTCGTCGTTGTTTTTAACCTCATCCTTCCGGCGTTTTTTGAAAACACGCGCTTCATACCTCTCGGCGCGCTCTTCCTCTTTCCGTTCATCGCGGCGACTGCGTACGCAGTCCTCAAGCACAAGCTTTTCAATATCAAGGTGACCGGGACCGCGATGCTTGTGTTCGCTTTGTCCATCATCACGTTCGGCGAGGTCATCTTCGCGAGAGAATCATCCCTCGTACTCTATCGGGCGAGCATCTTCGTGCTCGTTCTCGTGTTCGGCGTTTCCCTCATCCGCGGTGTGGTGCGGGAGGTGAAACAGCGCGAAGAGATAGAGATTTTAGCGAAGCTTTTGAAGAGCGCGAACGAGCGCCTGAAGGAGCTAGACAAGCTAAAATCGCAATTCCTCTCTATCGCCTCGCACGACCTCCGCGCGCCCCTCACAACGATTCGGAATTTCATGTCGCTCCTCCTCGATGGAACCTACGGAAAGCTCCCGGTCTCGGCGGAGGAGGGCATGCACCGCGTCTTCGATACCGCGACGGAGATGTCGAAGTCGGTCGACAACTACCTCAATATCTCCCGCATCGAGCAGGGGAGCATGGAATACGACTTCGCGCCCACCGACGTCGCGAAGCTGCTTTCAGAGACGGCCGCCGCCTTCAAGCCCGAGGCAGAGAAAAAGGGTCTTGCGTTCTCATTCGCGCCCTCGTCAAAGAGCGGAGCGGCCACCGTGAACGCCGACATCGCGAAGCTCCGCGAGGTCTTCTCGCTCCTCATCGATAACGCCATCAAGTACACGCCCAAAGGGTCAATTACTATCTCCGTCGAACGAAAGGAAAAACTCGTCCGCATAGCGGTGGAGGACACCGGCGTCGGCATCAAACCGGAAACGATGCCGAAGCTCTTCAAGATGTTCTCGACGGATGAGAACTCCCGAAGAGTGAACGTCAATTCGTCGGGTGTGGGACTCTACGTCGTGAAGGCGCATATCGAGGCGCACAAAGGCAAGGTCTGGGCCGAATCAGAGGGAGAGGGGAAGGGTTCCGCATTCGTGGTCGAGCTCCCTATCCTCGCGTAATGCGCCTATCCCAGGCGCGCCCTTTTTGATACTATTGAACGCATCATGCCAAGCGGCAAAAAGCGGCTTCTTACCGGCCTCCAGTCTTCTGGTTCACTCCACATCGGGAATTATTTCGGGGCCCTGAAGCCGTTCGTCGAGCGCTACCAGGAATTCCAGAGCTACCTCATGGTGGCGGACTACCATGCCCTGACGTCTCTCCGGGACCCTATGAGGCTCCGCGAGAACATCCTCTCCGTCGTCAAGGACTACATGGCCGTTGGGGTAGACCCCGGGAAAGCGGTCGTCTTCAAGCAGTCGGACATCCTCGAGCATACCGAACTCGCGTGGATATTCGATTGTCTTGTTACCGTCAAGTTCCTAGAGCTCGCCCACGCCTACAAGGATAAGGTCGCGAAAGGACTCGAGGCGAACGCCGGACTCTTCACATACCCGATGCTCATGGCGGCGGATATTCTCCTCTACGATACGGATGTGGTGCCCGTCGGCGAGGATCAGCGTCAGCACCTCGAATATGCGCGGGAAGCGGCCGCGAAATTCAATAACGCCTTCGGAGAGACGTTCAAGGAGCCGAAAGAGCTCATACTCAAGGAAGTAGGGGTCATCCCCGGCACCGACGGTCAGAAGATGTCCAAAAGCTACGGCAATACCATTCCGCTTTTCGGTACGAAGGATGAGATAGCGAAAACGGTCATGGGAGTCGTAACCGATTCATCCGGAAAAATGCCTGCAAACGTGTACGCGATTCACCGTTTGTACAGAAGCGAAGAAGAATTGATTACCATATATGGTAATAAAGAAGGAAAGTATAAAGAGCTTAAAGAAATGCTCATCGAGGATATCGAGGCCGTGGCGAAGCCAATGCGCGAGAAGCGCGATGCGATAACGGATGAGCACGTGAAGAAGGTTTTGAAAGAGGGAGGGGAGCGCGCCCGCTCCTACGCTGCGGATAAGATGGCGGATGTTAGAAAGAAGGTAGGCGTCGCGCTCTGAATGGCCCTGAGTATTATCGTGAAAAGAACTCTCATCAAAGAGCTTCGAGGCGAGATAGGGAACGAGGTTCTCGTGAAAGGGTGGG
>CAYHKM010000004.1:0-26187 GCA_964357285.1 uncultured Candidatus Saccharibacteria bacterium | reverse complement strand
AAGGGTGGGTGGCCGTCAGACGCGACCACGGAAAGCTCATCTTCATCGATATCCGCGACGCGACAGGGAAGGTTCAGATGGTCGCCATCCCATCGCACACGGAAGCCCACGCCGTCGCGGGAACCCTGCGCTCCGAATGGGTGGTGGCGGTCTCCGGTAAGGTCAATAAGCGACCGGAGAAGATGGTGAATAAGGAGGAGCCGAACGGGGACATTGAACTCGAAGCGCTTACCGTCGAGGTCTTGAACCGCTCCGAAACGCCCCCGTTCGACGTCTCAGAAGACACGAGCGGGATCGAGGAGGAAACACGCCTCAAATACCGCTACCTCGACCTCCGCTCGCCCCGCATGCAGAAGAACATGCGCATCCGCTCCGACTTCGTCCGCCGCGTCCGCGAGCATCTTTTCTCGAAGGATTTCACCGAGATCGAGACACCTCTTCTTACGGAATCGACTCCGGAGGGTTCGCGCGATTTCGTCGTTCCATCCCGGCTCCACCCCGGCAAGTTCTACGCCATGCCGCAATCCCCCCAGCAGTACAAGCAGCTCCTCATGGTCGGCGGCTTCGAGCGGTATTTCCAGCTCGCGCGGGCTATGCGCGACGAGGACCTTCGCGCAGACCGGGGTTTCGAGCATACCCAAGTTGACATCGAGATGTCGTTCGTCGAGATGGAAGACGTTTTGAGCACTGTCGAGGCGATGATGACCGCAGTCGTCGAGGGAATGGGCTACACCATCAAAGAAAAGCCATTCCCTCGCATCTCCTACAAGAACGCGATGGCGAAGTACGGCGCTGACAAGTTTGACATGCGGACCGTTGAGGAGAAGAAAACCGGGGTACTCGCGTATGCGTGGGTCCTCAATTTCCCGTTCTTCGAGAAATCGGATCCTTCGGCGGGCTCAGAACAGGCGAGTGGGTGGACCTTCACACATAACCCCTTCTCCATGCCCGTTCCGGAGCACGTTCCGTGGCTCATGAAAGGAGAGCGCATCGAGGAGATACTCACGACCCAGTACGACTTGGTCTGTAACGGCTTCGAAGCGGGCGGGGGTTCCATCCGAGCGCACGACCCCGAGATACTGAAGGCGACCTACCGCGTGATGGGATATTCGGACGCGGAAATTGAAGAGCGCATCGGGCACATGCTGGAGGCCTTCAAATACGGCGCCCCGCCGCACGGCGGCATCGCGCTCGGCGTGGAGCGAAGCCTCATGACCTTGACGGGAGAAACCTTCTTGCGCGAAGTTCAGGCATTCCCCATGACCCGCAGGGGCCAGGCCGCCGTCATGAAGGCGCCGAAAGAACTCACTAAAAAACAGCTCGACGAGCTCGGCATCGAGGTCAAGAAGAAAAAATAAAATGGTGCAACGGCGTATGTTGAATCTTCCTCAATTTGCTGTATGATAACGAAAAAAATGGTAGAGAACGTCTCAGAAGAGACCATCGCGTTCATAACGACGGGTGGAACGATAGGTGCCGCGCTCGGCGACGGCGTTGTTACCCTTGAAAACGACATCGGAGCGGCAAAACTGCGCCAATTCGTGACCGATTTCGTCGAAAAAAACGGCCTTGACCTCAGGGTCTTCAGCTCTTTGAACAAATTCTCCGAGGATTTCGAGCCCGCGGACTGGGGGGCGATATTCGAGCAGATAGATGAGTGCCTCAAGAGCGGCATCAAACGCGTCGTCATCGCCCACGGCACGGACACGCTCGCATACTCCGCGTTCGCAACCAGCTTGTATTACAACGATTCCGGTGCCCGCATCTGCTTTACTGCGGCTTTCACGCCTCCGTCGGATGCGGGGTCAGACGCATTCTTGAACATCGAAGGAGCGCTTGAGGCGGTGCAAACCGACGCCCTTCACCCGGGCGTCTACGTCGCCTTCCGAAAAAACTTCTTCGAGGTCGCGGTCTACCGAGCGCAAGACCTGAAGCCGATAGCGTTCGACCACACGCAATTCGATTCGGTCTACGGGCGCACCGCCGCGCGCTACACCTATGACAGCATCGCGGGAACCGCAGTTCCCGGCGGCATCGTTGAGATAACGAACATCGCCGCCCCCAACATGAGCGGGAACGAACCACACCCAAGCGTGCGGGACCTCAAGACCCTGAAGTGCCGCGTTATTCAAATTCCCGCATATCCAGGCATGGACCTCGCGACCCTCAACCTTGAAGCGGGTAAGGAGAATCTCATCATCCTCGAGAGCTTCCATTCCGGCACCATACCGGCCGTCGCGCTTCGTTCGCAGATACGGGACCTTTCAAAACGAGCTCCGAAAACGCTTGTTGTGTCCGCGCCGCACCCGTACCGTTACATCAAGAATCCCTACGAAACAACCGCCGCGTTGGAGCGCGACGGTTTTATACGAGTGTATCGAGACCTCCTTCCATACCAGCTCTACACGCTTGCGGTATGCGAAACCGCGAAAGGAGAGAGCCTCAAAAACGCTCTTGCTCGCGCCGAACCCTGGCGGTTCAGACGGTTCGAATAAAGGCCCTTGATTGCTTTTCTCGAGTCCTTTTAGGCCAAATTCCGCATCGCACGCCCGCCTTCGTTCACTACACTAACTTTATGCTATAGCATAAAGTTAGTGTAGTGCGGTCGAAGACGCGAAAAGGTCGGTTGTATCCAACCGAAAGAAGTGGTCAGAAGGCCTCGATAAGGCGGACAAGGAGACGAACAGGGGCACCCACGGCCCCTTTGGCGAGGTTATCCTCCGGGATGGCTTCCATGCGCGGGGCGATGTCTATATGGGCCCAGAGAGGGAATTTTGAGGCAAAGAACGACAGGAAGATGCCCCCCTGTATGGCACCGCCGCCGGACTTGGGTGCTCCGGCCCCTTGGACGTTCGCGAGGTCGGCGTGCGTGCCCTTAAGGTCCGCCTCGAACTCTTTCCACAAGGGGAGGGGCCACACGAAATCGCCCGACTTCTCGCCGAGCTCTCGAAGGAGATCCTCGAGCTTTTGGCTCCGGGTCATGATGGCGGACGCGCGCTTCGATACCGCAACAATGGCCGCGCCTGTGAGCGTCGCCACGTCGACCACGAGCCGGGGATTGTAACGCTCCGCGTAGGTGAGGGCGTCCCCAAGGATGAGGCGCCCCTCCGCATCAGTATTCAATACCTCGACCGTCTTGCCGTTCATGGAAGTCAAAATGTCGCCCGGGAGGTATGCGGAGCCCGAAACGGCGTTTTCGACCGCGGGCACGAGCGCGACGATGTTCTTTTTGAGCTTCAGACGCGCCGCCGCGGCGACAGCGGCAATGACCGCAGCGCCTCCGGACATGTCCTGATTCATGCCGAGAAGAGCATCAGTCGGCTTCAGGTTTATGCCTCCGGTATCAAAGGTGATGCCTTTGCCGATGAGAACTATTGGCGCGTCCTTCGCGCTCTTCCCGGCGCCCCAATACTCCGCGATGATGAATTTCGGCTCCTCTGCAGAGCCCTTCGCGACACCAAGGATGAGCCCCATCTTGAGGCGCTTTATCTCGGCTTGGTCGAGAACGGTTACAGAAACGCCGAGGCCTTTAAGCTGGTGCTTTGCCGCGTCGGCGAGAATTGAGGGGGTCATGTCGCCTCCCGGGGTGTTTGCGAGGTCGCGGCAACGGTTCACTTCCGTTGCGATTATTTCTCCCTCTGCAAAACCCGCCTTTGCCTCCTCCGTCGCTCCCGTCACGTGAAGGGTGTGCACCGAAGGAAAACCCTCCTTGGGAGGGCTTTTGTAGCGCGTGAAATCGTAATCCGCCATAAGGAAATTCTCCGCGAGGATGCGGCCAAGCTCGCGGTCCGTAATGTCCTTTGTTTTCGAAAATTGGAAATCCTTGAATGAAACGGAAAGGGAAGAGAGCTTGTGCTCTTTGGCTGTCTTTACAACCTTCCGCGCTATGGAAAAAAGCTTCCTCCGGTCTGCCTCGTCGGGCTTGCCGAGGCCTATCTTGAGGATGGCGTTGCCTTTCTGGTCTTCAATGACCTTGATAGTCTCACCCGCGACGAGTGAAACTTCGGCCGCGCCCCTAGGGGCAGTGAATAGGATTTTCATCCTGCTATTTTACCTTATCCTGACGAATCAGGAAGAGCGCGCGATTAATCCGGATTAATATTTTGGAAAGCAGACATGGCAGGTTGGGGAGTTCCGCCAGCAGTAGCAACCTCCTGCGTCCGCGGAGGCCATCCGCCGAGATACTGCCACCATGCGAGAGACAGCTCGGGCATCCATGGGTGACCTAGTGGGTGCTCCGTCTCGATTTTGAAATCCTTTCATATTCATTATTTGATTGTTTAGATAATTTCGACCTACCAAAAAGAAAATCCCCCGTCTTTCGATGGGGGATTTGGATTTCCGGCTATTTCCTTTCTCTACGCCGGCACATCACAAATCCCCCTTTTAAGAAGGAGGCCAAGAAGGATAATGACGGGAAATGAGTGTTGTGTTTTCATCTCGATTTTCTTAAGAAACTGACGAACGTTTCGATATACGGATCGCCGGTCAATTCTTCGAGCCACGCCCACTGGCCATTCGGATTGATCTCAAGGAACACGTAGCGGCCGTCGGGCGTCTTGATGAGATCAATAGCGCCGAATTCAAGGCCGTAGGATTTCACGAGCAGGCGACACTTTTCGGCAATCGGTGCGGGGAGCGTGTATGCCTCTGCGGCGTCGTGAGTGTACTCCCCGAATCTCCAATCAACCCTACCTACTTGATCGGGGTTCTCCTGAGAGTTAATGCGGGCAGCAAATATGCGATCGCCCATCACTGTGACTCGGAGTTCATACTCCTTTTCTATGTATTCTTGGAATATCCCTCCCGTGAGAGGCAGCGCATCCAGCTCGGTCAGACGCTCTTTCGTGACACGTGATGTTGGTACCGAAAGATTACCTCCATCGGGCGCGTCATTGTCGTAGTCGTTCACGATGGCCGGGCAGTACAACGTCTTATAAATCGCACCGTTCATGCAAGACTGAAGGAATTTTCGTGCGCGAGCGGGAGAATTCGTCATACAGGTCCGAGGCACCTCGAAGCCGAGACGTCGAGCAGCACCAAGCTGCGGATATTTGTGATTGGCGCGATCGACCGCCTCCGGCCTGTTAACCCACCGGGCTTGCGGCGCGAGCATGTAAAGTTGCGAAAACAACTCTCCTAACTCCTTTTTCGCAAACTCCCTTTCGCGAGGGTCCGTGAGCCACGGCGCAATGGCTCCCGGTTTACGAAACCAAACCGAGCCCACTTCATCGAGAGAGAGTTCGCGCCCGGCGCCAACCTCAAGTATCGACGTTCCATCCTCATAGAGCGCGATAGAAACATCTCCTCGAACGTACGCCTGGGTATCAACCCTGAACACGTTTTCGCCTCGGTCGATGAGCTTTTTCTCAATAATATTCGCGTCGCCGTCATTTTCATTGGTAATGATGAGGATCAAACCTCGCATCTTGCGCTCCGAATCGGGGCGCACCCCATGAGCGGAATGACGACCCTTCGCGTCTTTAACTACCTTCGTTAGTTGCATGACTGCCATACCTAAGGCTATTTGTCCCAAACATTCTTTATCGTTCCCTTAAAGCTACGGACCGTATTCTTGGAGGTCGAGACCGCAAACCCTCGTGCGAAAGTATGATCCATGCGGCTCTCTCCATCTTCACGTACATCTCCCATAACAATGTTAATTAATGATGATAATCTCTTTAACAAGAAACCCCCTTCTTGTGGAAGGGGGTTGTGTTTGTTTCAGAGTGGCCCTAGATCGCCGGCACGAAACACAACCCCCTCCTAAAGAGGCGGACGATGAGGATGAGGTTGTAATAAGTCGTACCCATAGGGTATGGGGATGAGGATAACTCTAACGGAGAGGTTTGTCAAGCGTGCTATATTAGGGCTGTGGATAACACTTTTGTCGTTAAGGTGAGAGACGTCGAGGGACCCTTGGATCTCATCCTTTCCCTCATCGAGGAGCGGAAGCTTCTCATAAGCGACGTCTCGCTCTCGCAGGTCGCCGATGATTTCTTGAAGTACGTACAGACTGCCGGGGCGTTCCCGCTAGGGCAGGCCGCGCAGTTCGTCCTCGTGGCCGCAACTCTCCTTCTCTTGAAATCGCGCTCGCTTCTTCCGGTCCTTTCCCTCACTCAAGACGAGGAAGGCGACATTCGGGACCTCGAGTGGCGGCTGAAGATATTTCAGGTCTTCAAGGCCATCGCGAAGGCCCTTGGCGGACTTGATAATCACATGTATTTCGGTGGCGGAGCGCGGGCCATCGATCCCATCTTCAGTCCCTCCCCGGACCTGTCGCTCGACGCTTTACGGAACGCCATGAGCCGCGTCCTCGAGAATGCACCTCAAACGGTCCTTCGGCAGGAGGTATCGGTCGAGAAGGTGATATCGCTCGAGGAGATGATAGAGCGCTTGTCCGAGCGCGTTGAGAAGGCGATACGCCTCACCTTCCGCGATTTCTCCGGTGGAAAAGCAGGGGACCGGCACGAGCTCGTCGTTGGATTCCTCGCCATGCTTGAGCTCGTGAAGCGGGGACTCGTCCTTGCAACACAGGAGCGTTCGTTCGGCGACATCGTGATGGACTATCGGGGAGAAGCGAAGACCCCGCGCTTCGAATAGGATAGAATCTCGATACCATGTCACAGAAGCCGCCCCTGGAAACCATGATAGAGGCCGCGCTCTTCTTTAGGGGCGGGACCATGACCGTGAAGGAACTCGGCAAAGCCGTCGGCGCCACTCCAGAGGAGGTGCGCATGGGCATCGCGAAGCTCACATCGTCTCTCGAAGGGCGCGGACTCCGGCTTGTCATCGAGGGAAACCACGCGGGCCTCACGACCGCGCCGGAAGCGCACGAGATGGTGGAAGCTATGCGCCGCGAAGAGCTCGAGGGTCCCCTCGGGAAAGCGGGCCTCGAGACCCTCGCGGTCATCGTATTCCGCGGCCCGCATTCCCGTTACGACAACGAATACGTCAGGGGTGTCAACTGCACGTCCATTCTGCGCTCCCTCATGATCCGCGGGCTCGTGGAGCGTACCGAGAACCCCTCGGACAAGCGGAGCTTCCTCTACCGCGCGACGCCCGACCTTCCAGCCTATTTCGGCGTAAGTGCGCTCACGGACATACCGAGCTACTCCGAGATGCGCACTTCGATCGAGCGCGTGTTCGCGGAGCGGGATGAAGCGTTTGCGAAGACGGCTCTGGACGCAGGAAGCGGCACGGACTCCGCGCCACGGGAGCCATGATTAGCGATTCGGCACGATTTCATATATGGCTCGGGGTCGGCGCCGTAACGCTCGTCGCAGGGCTATCTGTGGGCGTCCTGAGCGCTCTTCCACCGCCGGTGACGGCCCTTGAGGAACCCTCGTACTGCGCGGGAGCCCCCGCCGAACTTCCACTCTCCGGCAAGGCCGCGTACGCCGAGGATATCGCCATGAGGAAGGTTCTGTATGCAGAGAATGCCAACGCCCAGCTTCCCTTGGCGTCGCTCACGAAAGTGATGACGGTCGTCACCGCATCGAAACGGCTTCCGAAGGATGCGACCGCGGTCGTGACGAAAGCATCCCTCGCGCCCGAGGGGGACGCGGGATTGTATGAGAACGAGAAGTGGAACGTGCAGGATCTCGCAGATTTCACGCTCATGACCTCGGCGAACGACGGCGCGCACACGCTCGCCCTGAGTGCGGCTGAAGCGGCTGGCCGTGACACAGGCTGGTTCGTGAGCGAGATGAACGCGGAAGCGGAGGCGATCGGGCTCACGGAGACCTATTTCCTTAATGATACGGGTCTCGATATCTCTTCGACGACCGCGGGCGCGTACGGCTCCGCGAGGGATGTCGCCCATCTCATGCGGTATGTGGTTGAAAACGCGCCCCGCGTGGTGGAAGGGAGCGCGTACGGCAGTCGGATTTTCGTCTCCGCAAGCGACAAAAAGCACGAGGCGAAGAACACGACCGCGGTTGCGGCTGCCATAGACGGGCTGGTCGCCTCAAAAACTGGATTCACGGACCTCGCGGGCGGGAACCTGGTCGCCGTGTTCGAACCTCTGCCCGGACGACCCATCGTCGCGGCCATCCTCGGCGGAGAGCGCGATGAACGCGACCGCGACATGACGCTCCTCGCGAACGCTGCGGTCAAGGAACTCAAGCGCCGGATACTCTGTGAACGGTTCCATGACGGGAATTAATCTTCTCACGGTATTCCTGCCGGCCGCTGCGGCCTTTTGGATAGGCATCGCGGTCACGCCCTTCGTCACACACTACCTGTATCGCTGGCGCGTGTGGAAAAAAAGCCCCGGGAAGACGGCCCTCGACGGAGCGCCCGCGGTCGAGTTCGGAAAGCTCCGGGACGCGACCGAAACCAAAACGCCGCGGATGGGCGGTATCGTCATCTGGTCTTCGGTTGCGCTCACGGTCGGGCTGACCTGGCTTACTGCACATCTCATGCCGGGAGAGTTCACTGCGAAACTCGACTTCTTCTCGCGCTCGCAAACGTGGATACCGTTCACGGTCCTCATCCTCGGCGCCCTCGTGGGGCTCATAAACGATGTCCTCGATGTCGTGAGCATGAAGGGCGAGCGGGGGATACCGCTCCGGGTACGCATCATCTTCGTGACCGCGCTTTCCTTCGCGATCGGCTGGTGGTTCTATGACAAGCTCGATGTCGTGTCGGTGGCGCTCCCGTTCGGAGGAGGAGAACTTCTGCTCGGATGGCTTATCGTCCCGTTTTTCGTGTTCGTTTCCCTGTGCCTGTACGCTTCCGGCATCATCGACGGCATAGACGGGCTCTCAGGAGGCGTTTTCGCATCGATATTCGCCGCCTATTCCTTCATCGCATTCAATCAGGACCAGATAGACCTTGCCGCTTTCTGTGCGACCGTCGTGGGAGCGCTCCTCGCATTCCTGTGGTTCAACGTGCCTCCCGCGCGCTTCTGGATGACCGAGACCGGCTCGATGGGCTTGACCCTCACGATCGCCGTCGTCGCTTTCATGACCGACACCTTGGGAGAGGGGAAAGGGGTGGCCGCGCTCCCCGTAATCGCCTTCCTTCTCGTTGCAACCGTCGCCTCGACCGTCCTCCAGATACTTTCTAAACGCTTCCGCGGTAAAAAATTATTCCGTATCGCGCCCCTCCATCACCACTTCGAGGCGATAGGGTGGCCGGGATACAAGGTCACGATGCGGTACTGGATACTTTCCATCGTATTCGCCATCGTCGGCGTCTCGCTCGCGCTCTTGGGCTGAATCCGCTCCCTCGGCACCGCGAGGGCCGCGGCCGAGCGACGGCTTTTTCGTGGTATATGAATGAACATGCCGCGCATGTTCCGGTCGGTCGACCCGGTCCTTCTCGGGACCGTTATATTCCTCGTCATAGGCGGTGTGTTCGTATTCCTTTCGGCTTCACTCGGCCTCTTCGCGCAGGGAAAGACCGAATTCTCCCAAGTCGCGACGAACCAGATACTGCTGGGCCTCGGGGGAGGGTTCCTGGCGCTCCTCGTAGGGCTCTCGGTCCAGTACCGCGTATGGCGCCGCTTCGCGTTCGTCCTCTTCGGTGCCGCGCTCCTTTTCACGCTTGCGGTCTTCATCCCCGGGCTTGGCATGACCGCGAACGGAGCCCGGCGATGGCTTGATTTCGGATTCGCCACGGTCCAGCCCGCGGAATTCCTGAAGATCGCGTACATCCTCGCCGTCGCGACGTGGTTCTCCGCGATGAAGAACAGGGTTGCGGAGTTCCGCTACGGACTCCTGCCGTTCCTTATCGCGACCGGCGCCGTGGGAACGGTCCTCCTCCTCCAGCCCGACACCGATACGTTCTTCGTCATCGTCGTCTCCGGCTTCGCGATGTTCTTCGCCTCCGGCGCACGGCTTCGCGATGTCGCCGTCATTCTTCTCATCTGTGCGATCGGCCTCGGCGTCCTCGTCTCGCAACGACCATATCTCGCGCGGCGCGTGACGACCTTTCTCGACCCCTCGAGCGATTCCCAGGGCGCAAGCTATCAGATCCAGCAGTCCCTCATGGCGATAGGCGCTGGAGAGCTCACCGGCCGCGGATTCGGCAAAAGCATCCAGAAGTTCGGCAAGCTTCCCGAGCCGACTTCGGACTCCATCTTCTCGGTGTTCGCCGAGGAGTTCGGATTTTTGGGCTCGGTGACCCTGATCGCCGGGTACCTCCTCTTCGCGCTTCGAGGCTTCTGGATCGCGGCGCGCGCGCCGGACCTGTTCGGGGCCCTCATCGCGACCGGCATCGTGACCCTCATCGTAGGGGAATCCTTCTTGAACATCGGGGCGATGCTGGGCCTTGTTCCCTTGTCCGGCCTGCCGCTCGTATTTATTTCGCACGGGGGGACCGCCCTCCTCGCATCGCTCGGCGCTGTGGGAATACTCTTGTCGGTTTCACGCTCCGCCCGCGCGTAGTACGATTCATGGCATGAAGCACGCAGGAGGAGTGCTGTTTCTCGCCATCGTCCTCGCCGGCGCGTGGTGGGTATACAGGACACCGGAGCGGCAGGACTACAATCTTGTCATCTTCGCGTTCGACGGTCTTCAAGCACGGCATCTTCCCGCGTACGGATATGGGGTACGGAACGTGACGCCGAACCTCGACGCCTTCCTCCGCGAGTCATACGTATTCACGAACACAGTGTCGGCCGCCTCCTGGACGGTTCCCTCGTTCATGACCATGTTCACTTCTCTCCATCCGTCCGAGCACAAGCTCACGAACAAGCTCATGGAGCTCGAGACCGCGACCGGCACCGCCGTCGTGACCGCAAACCTGAAGGCGCGGAATCCTGGCGCGGTGACGCTCGCGGAAATCCTCAAACGGAACGGTTTCGCGACGGCCGGATTCACCGGCGACGCTGGTGTCTCGGGCGCGTTCGGGTACAAGGACGGATTTGATGTGTATATGGACTCGGAAGCATTCGGGGGATTCGACGGGAGCATCCCTCCAGCGCTCGTGTGGCTCAAAGAACACAAGGATGAGCGGTTCTTCATGTTCGTCCACGGCTACGACGTTCACGGCCAGCATGCGCCGAAGGACGGTTTTGACTATCGGTACGTTCCGGAGGGTTATTCCGGTCCCTATACCGGCTCACCGAAAGAACAGGAAGCGCTCCGCGAGCGGGGGTTGCGAGATGGGACGCTCGTCGTGAGCGAAGCAGACAAGGAATTTTGGCGCGCGATCTACGATGAGAAGATAAACGATGCGGACGTCGAATTCGCGGCCTTCCTCGGAGCGCTTGAGGAGGAGGGGGTGTATAACAGGACCGTTGTCGCCGTCGTCTCCGACCATGGCACTGAATTTTTCGAACACGGAAAGATGGACCACGGACATACGCTCTACGGAGAGCTCCTTGAAACGCTTTTCGCCATACACGTCCCGGGAAGGGAAGGAAGGCGAGTGCCGGACCTGGTGAGCACGGTCGACCTCACGCCGACCATCCTTGGCATCCTAGACGTTCAGGACGAGGCGCGCTCCGGCATGCGCGGCATGGATCTTACACCCTCGTTCAGCGGTAAGACGGTCGCCCATGATGCCTATTCGGAAACGGATTATCGTCTGTATACACACAAGCGCTCGGTGACGACGCCTGATGGATGGAAATTCATACTGACCCGTGAGTCGGGCTTAAAAGAGCTGTACGACCTGACGCGCGATCCCGGTGAATTGAAAAACCTTAGAGAGGAGCCGCGCATCGCGTACGAGCTCGAGCAGAAGCTCCTCATCCATCTCGATCAGGTCGGGGACCGCGGTCCCTGGTCCCTCGGGTGCCTCCCGGTATATGCCACGCAGTGTAAATAAGTTCGCGCTTGCAGCTTTCCTTCTTCTCGTCGCGGGCGCGGCGATCGGCTTCGACGCGTGGGTCGGTCGGCCGTCGGAGCGGCCGACTGTAATTTACATAAGCATTGATTCGCTCCGCGCTGACCATATGGGCGCGTACGGATATGGGAAGCCAACGACACCCTTCCTGGATTCGCTCCTCTTGCGCGGCGCGGTGTTCGAACGCGTGTACGCGCCCGGATATCTTACGTTCCAGACCGACGCCGCGGTCCTGTCCGGGCTATACCCCTCGAAGAACAACGTGACGACGTGGGAGACGCCGATACGCCATGATGTCGAACTCTTACCGGAAATTTTGAAATTATACGGGTATTCGACCGGCGCGTTTGTGTCGCCAAGCCTGTGGAAATATTTCGGTTTCAACCGGGGATTCGACACATACGTACTGAACAGCAAGATGAAGAACATCGCGGAGGCACGCGAGACGATCCTTAACTGGGTCGCCGGTCACACGGGACCGCGGTTCGTGTTTTGGCACATTTACGACGCCCACTTGCCATTTGTCGCCGCAGAGAAGCCGTTCCTCACGGAAGAGTACAATGGGCCGTTCGCCTCGACCACGAGAAGATTCAATTGGGTTTCACAGACATTGTCCTCGGTCCCGGCGACGGGCGGTGCCGTTCCTATCTCGGATGCAGACAGGAAGTACCTTGCGGCGGCATACGACACAGGCATCCGGAAGGTGGACGATGAACTCCGAATATTTTATGCAAAACTTTCGTCCAGAGTGGACTTTCGCAATGTTATCTTCGTTATTGCGTCGGAGCACGGCGAGGACTTAGGCGAGCACGGCTTCGTATTCCATAGAGACCTCTACGACGTGAACACGCGCGTTCCGCTTGCGATAGTCTACCCGCACAGCGTTGAGCCTCGGCGCATCACGACCCCTGTTTCGCTTCTTGATGTCATGCCGACCATCCTCTCGCTCGCAGGCATAGTTCCGAAAGTCGGCATCGACGGCATCGACCTCACGCCCCTCATAGAGGGGAGGGAACCGGAGGATAGGGATATCTATATCGAGCGCCAACCGTTCGATGAATACGCCCTCGTCGACTGGCCTTATAAATACATCATGAGGAGCCCCAAGAAAGCGATCACGAGCGGCGATGAATATGATCAACTGTTTTTCAGGGAAATTCGGAAGAATGACGTGACGGAAGCGGACGAGCTCTATCACCTCGGGAACGACCCTGGTGAGGAGCGCTCCTTAATCGGAGTCGGGGTTTCTGAAGCGACATCCTTACGGGCCCGGCTCGAGGAATTCAGGAACCGGATGAGTGAAGCGCGTTCGGCCGAGCCGCCGTCCGACAGGGCCTCCGACGTCCTCGTGCCCTATTTCGAGCCGTGATTCGCAACCCGAAATTCCCGTTGCTATACTAGGGCGATGCGTATCGTCTTTACCGGCGGGGGCACCGGCGGGCATTTCTATCCGATCATCGCGGTCGCCGAAGCCGTGCGGGAGATAGTGAAAGAGCGGCGGCTTCTTGAGCCGCAGCTCTTTTTCTTCGGCCCTTCGGTCCTCGACCAGCGGGCGCTCTACGAGAACGACATCGCGTTCGTGAAGACCCCGGCCGGGAAACTGCGGAGATATTTTTCCCTCATGAACCTTTTCGATGTCTTGAAAACAGCGTGGGGAGTCGTGAAGACCGTCTTCTCGCTGTATCGCGTTTTTCCTGACGTCGTGTTCTCGAAAGGCGGGTATGGCAGCGTCCCCACCGTGACCGCGGCACGCATCCTCCGGATCCCGCTTATCGTCCATGATTCCGACGCCGTCCCCGGGCGCGCGACTCTCATGGCCATGTCGTACGCGCAGAAGATAGCCATCTCCTATACCGAGGCGTTCGATTACTTCCCGAAGAAGCTCCAACCGAAGGTCGCTCTTACAGGAAACCCGGTCCGCAAAGACGTTCGCGACCCCGCGCGAGAAGGCGCGCATGAATTCCTTGAGCTCGAGCCGAACGTGCCAGTCCTCCTCGTTCTCGGAGGTTCTCTTGGCTCGGAGCGCATCAATAACGTCATCCTCGAAGCCCTGCCTGAACTGGTGCAGCGCTACCAAGTCATCCATCAGACCGGGCAGGCGAATTTCGATACCGTCCAGAAGACCTCGCAGATCATCCTCGAGCACAACGAGCGTCGGTACCGCTACAAGCCGTACGGCTACCTCGCGCCACTCGCTATGAAGATGTCAGCAGGAGCGGCGGAGCTCGTTATCTCGCGAGCGGGCTCGGGCGGCATCGCGGAAATCGCCTCGTGGAGTAAGGCATCTATCATCATTCCCATTCCGGAGAGCGTCTCGCGCGACCAGCGCTCGAACGCGTTCGCCTACGCGCGCTCCGGAGCGGCGACCGTCGTCGAGGAGACGAACCTTACGCCGCACATACTCCTCGCGGAGATAGACCGGCTCTTCACGAACCCAAAAGCGCGAAACGACATGGCAGCGGCTGCGGCGAAGTTCACGCGCAAGGACGCCGCACGCATCCTCGCCGAAGCGGTCCTCGAGATCGGCCTCGAGCACGCGTCCTGAACCGCGATATGCACGTCGTCACTCGTTTCGCACCGAGCCCGACCGGATTCATGCATATCGGCGGCGCGCGAACGGCCCTCTTCGCATACCTCTGGGCCCGGAAGAACAAGGGCGGATTTATCCTCCGCATCGAGGACACCGACACCGACCGGAGTATCGAGGGCTCGATCGAGCACATCCAGGAATCACTCCGGTGGCTGGGTCTTGATTGGGATTACGGGCCCGACAAACCGGGGCCGTTCGGATCCTGCATCCAATCGGAGCGACTAGAGAATTATCGCGCCGCGGCGCTCGCCCTCGTCGCGAAGGGATTTGCGTACCCCGACCCCTATTCCGAAGAGGAAGTGGGGGTTTTCCGCGAGAAGGCGCAATTAGAGAAGCGCCCGTTCCTGTATCGGGAGCATCGTCCGGCGACGCTCAACGCCTGGGACGGGAAGGCACCTTTGCGTTTCCGGGTTCCCACGATCAAGCGTTATCACTGGAATGACGCGGTGCGCGGGGAGCTTGAAGCGGGCGAGGAAGCGCTCGATGATTTCATCCTTCTCAAGGGGAACGGTTACCCGACGTACAATTTCGCGCACATCGTGGACGATGAGGCGATGGGCATCACGCACATCTTCCGCGCGGACGAGTTCATCGCTTCGACGCCGCGCTTCCTTTCCCTGTACGAAGCGCTCGGCTGGACTCCGCCCGTATTCGTGACCCTTCCACCGATCCTCGGGCCCGGCGGAACGAAAAAGCTCTCAAAGCGGGACGGCGCGAAGGACATCCTTGAGTATCAGAGCGAGGGCTACCTCCCGGACGCGGTCGTGAACTTCCTCATCTTGATCGGCTGGAACCCGGGCATTGAACGTGAGGTATTCTCGCGCGAGGAGCTTGTGAACCTCTTCACGCTCGACCAGATACAGGACCACGGCGGGACCCTGAACGAGGAGAAGCTCAAGTGGTTCAATCGCGAGCACATCCGCGCGCTCACGCGCGACGCGTTCATCGAGAAAGCTGCGGCCTTCCTTTCAACAGAGTCGCGCTCGGCTTTGGAGACTGCCAGCCGCCTTGAGGGCGTCATGGACGCCGTGCGCGAGCGGCTCGAAACGTTCGGCGACGTGAAGACGATGGAGCAGGAAGGGGAGTTCGAGTATTTCACCGCCCCTCCTTCCTATGACCTCGCGAAACTCCCATGGCAGAAGGAACCATCGCCCGAAAACGCGCGATCTCATCTTGAAAAAGTGGACGCTCTCCTTACGGCCCTTCCCGCGGCATCGTGGACTCCCGACGGCATCAAGGCCGTTCTGTGGCCCTACGCCGAAGAAAAGGGAAGGGGAGCCGTTTTATGGCCCATACGCTACGCCTTGACGGGCAGGGAACGCTCGCCCGACCCCTTTATCGTCGCTGGTATACTCGGGAAAGATGAAACCATCAAGCGCATCAGAAATGCCGCGTCGCTCCTCCGGTAGAGCGGCTCTTACCTTCACCGCGCTTACCCTGTGCGCCGCCCTCCTCGGGACCTCCGCGCTTGCGGAGACTGCGGACGAGCTTCAGGGAAAGATCGACGGCAAGACCGCGGAGCTCAAGGAGCTCCAGGATGAGATCCTCAAGTACGAGCAGGAACTCGACACAGTGACGAGCGCCCGGAAGACCCTCGAGACCGAGGTCAAGCGCCTCGATATCTCGCGGAAGAAGATCTCGACCGACATTGCGGTCACCCAGAACCGCATCACGACGGCGGAATTGAAGATCGATGAGCTGGGGAACCAGATCGGCGACAAGGAAAAACGAATAGAATCGGGCCGCGCGGTAATCGAAGTGTCTCTCCGAATGATCGGCCGGCTGGACGAGGTCACGGTCGCCGAGCATTTCCTTTCCGGTAATTCCTTCACTGAAGGATGGGAAGAGGCCGATCGTCTGCGCGAGGTGCACGGCGCGCTCGGTGAAGAGATTGTGCGGCTCCTGTCGACGAAAGAGGAACTCACGGACGACCGCGACGCGGTCGAGGAGGAGCAGGACGAACTCCTCTCCTTCAAGTCGCAACTTTCCGGGCAGAAATCGGTCCTCGACGCGAACCGGAAGAATCAGGTGGGCGTCCTCTCGGACACCAAGAACAAAGAGTCGAACTACCAGAAAATCCTCGAAGAAAAGAAAGCTGCGGCGCTTCAACTCCAAGATGAGATATCGGGATACGAATCCAATCTCAAGTTCTCGCTCGATCCGTCTTCCATACCGAGTCCCGGTTCAGGCGTTCTCTCGTTCCCGCTCGATCCGACGTTCATGGCGCGCTGCACGGAGCGCCAGAAAACCTTCAAGAACCTGTATTGCATAACGCAGTACTTCGGCAACACTTCGTTCGCGCGCTCGGGTGCGTACAGTGGGAAGAACCACAACGGCGTGGATTTCGGTTCTCCCGAGGGCACCAAGGTCGTGAGCGCACTCGCCGGGGTCGTGACGGCGACCGGGAACACGGATACCATTCGCGGCTGCTATTCCTACGGCAGGTGGATTCTTGTCGAGCATGGGAACGGCCTCTCGTCCTTGTATGCACACTTGTCCTACACGGGCGTTTCGGCAGGGCAGGCGGTCGGGAGAGGGGATTTCATCGGGTACAGCGGGGAAACGGGCTACGCGACCGGTCCGCACCTCCACTTCACGCTTTTCGCGACGAATGCGGTCAAGATCCTCAAGCTCGGCGACATCAAGACGGTCACCAAGTGTGCGGCCGCCATCGTTCCGGTCGCCGCGACGGCCGGATACCTAGACCCGATGCGGTACTTTTGACGGGCGCAATCCGCTGAGGAAACAAGCCATTTTTCAAGGCCTGCCTGATATCCCGGCCCGAGAAGGGACGGTTTTCCACAGCGGTGTCCGTTCGCGGCTTTTCTCGGTATTCAATGGATACAGCCTTATCAGCCTCGGCAGAACGCCGATGTTTATCAATTAAACGAAATCCTATGAAATCCCTCCACATGATCACGTTCTGGCTTGTCATCATCGGCGCGGTGAACTGGGGCTTGACTGCCCTCGGCTACAACGTCGTCGGCATGCTCCTCGGCTCGTGGCCGACCCTCGAGATGATCGTCTACGTCCTCGTCGGCGTTTCCGGCGTCTATCTCGCGTTCACGAGCATGAGCGGGAAGAAGATGGAAGCGATGTAAACCCGCAGGTACCCAAACAAAACCCCCTCACAGAGGGGGTTTTGTTTTTCCGAGCCCGTTCAGTACCTCGAGTCCATGACTCGCGACGTGGGCGACCGCATGAGCACTACGCTCGACGCCGGTTGCAGTCACCAATCCCTTGGTCGGGTCGTAGAGCGATGCAAACACATCGACGAGTCCCTTCCGTTCGTCTTCGTCACGCACGTGAGCGCCGAGCCTCCGGTCGCGAAGGTTGCGAGACGATTCGAGTAGACGCACCACCCGCTCTCGTTCTCCATCCTCATGAAATGTGATGGTTTCCGCCATGATCCTTGGGTATGTGCCATACCATATATCCTACCTATTTCAAGTACCCGGAGTTACCGAGAGGGGAGCCGTCGAGCTCAAGGCCGAACACTCTGCTTTCATTTAGGTCGGTGCAATCCAACTACGACTGTTCGAACGACAACCGCTACCTTTTGTTGCAAATCTTCTTAACGATCTGTTGCCTTCTGAGAAATCGATCCGGTGCTCACGAAGCCAAGAGGCGTATCAGTCCCGTACCGTATAGGTAAGGTTCGCAAAAGATATATTGTGCGAAGTATACCTATCCTTCTGCCCTTCCTCTAGGGGTCGACCAATTAAGGCCCGCCGTAATTCCCCTGATTTCGCACTTCTTGCGCGTTCTGTATGTATTCAGTTTCAGTTGCTCTCTTTACGGTCCAATCCCATAGTGACCCATTGTTTTGGCCGCGGTTGCTCTGCGCGTCAGTCTGCCCGTTCCAATACGTGATGGTGGCGTTATGAGTGTGCCTGAAGTTGATTATTCCCCGGAGTTTGTAGACCACGTTGAAGACAACATGGCCCCCCTCTACCACTTCGACGCGGAAGTACGGGTTAAGAATCTTGCAATCCTTGTCTATCCGGCCGGTTTCAAGAAGCACTCGATACGCATTGCTTTTCTTAAACTCGGCGAGCGGGTCTACTTCGGGGGTCGGAGGTGCCGCGGGTGGATTGGTGTCACCCTTGGCGAGAAGCACGCTCCTTCCGCCGGTTACACGGTTGTCCTTGATATCGGCCGCTGCACGCGCAGAGCCGAAGCCGAATCGATCGAGGCCGAGATTAAATCTTCGTGACATGCTCAAGATTGTAAACTATTTTATAGTATTTGTCAAGGTCTCTGATAAACCTCATTCTGAGGCCTTTTAGGCGCCACGTGCGACGTGCGCTTTATCTGCTTCCCACGAGCTTTCCCCAGCAGGCCTTGGAGGAGTTCCAGGGCTTTGTGCCCTCTTTGTCGTACAGATACTGCGCGTACGCGAGGTTCCCGCCCAAGGAGTGGAGGTCGTAGCCGAGCTCTTTGGCCTTCTTTCCATGGTAGCGGGTGTTTATCTGCATGATGCCAGTGTCGTCGTGGTCGATCTTTCCGAGGAATAAGTTCCCTTCCGGGTCGGTCTGGCGCATGCGGGACTCGCACCACGCGATGTCAGCGAGGATGGGGTCCTCGACAAAGTACGCTCGGACGTAGGCGGCCATCGTCTCGGGATTCTTGGTCGCCTCGTCTTCGATGGTTTCCGAGAGCGCGATGGGAGTCCCGAACACGAGCGAAGCGGCGAGCGCAATGAGTGGTATAAGAGGCATTGTTTTCTTTTTTAATTCCGAACCCGGCCAAAAGGCCGGGTATCAAAAAAGCCGGCGGATGCGCCAGCTACGTACGTAGCGTAGCATTACCGACAAACCGTGTCAAGATTGCATAACGAAAAAATCAACAAAAACGACTCTACAGAGCCGCGAATTGGTTTCTTCCTATTTCAGCACTTCACGAGCTTGAGGACCGAATCGAACGCTTCGTCGACCGAGTCCGTGACGTGGTAGAGGGACAGGTCGCTGGCGTCTATGGTCTGGTACTCCTTGAGGAGATGGTTCTCGAAGAACTTCAGAAGCGGCCTCCAATAGCTCGTCCCGTAGAGGATGATGGGTATGCGCTTGATCTTCCGGGTCTGAACTAACGTGATGATCTCCAAGAACTCGTCGAGGGTACCAAACCCGCCTGGGAAGAAGATATACACCTCAGAGGCGAATGCGAGCATGACCTTCCTCGTGAAAAAGTAGTTGAACGTGAAGGTGTCCGTGAGGTATTGGTTCACGCCCTGTTCCGCCGCGAGCTCTATATTGAGACCCACCGACTTCCCTCCCGCGTCATAGGCACCCTTTGAGGCCGCTTCCATGATGCCTGCGGCTCCCCCGGTCACGATGGTAAACCCCGCTTTGGAGAGCCGCCCGGCGAGCACGGTTGCATCCTCGTAGTATCTCTCATCAAGGTGAGTGCGGGCCGAACCGAAAAAGGTCGCGGCTAGGCGGTACTTCCGAAGGAGATTGAACCCATCGACGAACTCGGCCATTATCTTGAATATCCGCCACGACTCGACGTCGTGGGTCCTGTCGGTCTTCGCCGGGTCGCACACCTTGAGCTCGCCCTCCATCCGGTGGATGGTCGGCGGCTTCATCGATTTTTCGTCGGGCATGGCAAAGACTATAGCACGCGAGAGTTATGCCTCCTGCGGGAGTGTTTCAAGGTATCGGAAAGCTATGAAATGCGGGGTATTTCCCATGGTATCGGGTACATTTCAAACTCCGGTAAGAGCTGGCGCCCGTAGAGGAGGCGCGAAAGTACTTCCGCGTGAGAAAGCGCCCCCGTGAGCGCGTTATGCGGCGTGGGCTCAGCCGGAATGCCAACGTATTCGAGCACCGCGTCCAGATTGAGGGCGCTCCGGTGCTTTTCCTTGTCGAACGGAGGCATGATGCCGCGCACGACCATGTGCGCATAGGCGATCGAATGCGTGTCCAAGGTTCGGTGCGGGAACGGATAGTCGAGGTGAGTGCGCAACGCTGCGGCACGGAGGAAATCGCGGTCAAACGAAGGGTTTTGGCCCGCGATAGTCCAATCCCGGAGGTCCGTAGCCCAGGCGATGAACGCTTTGGTTAGTTCTTTTTCTGTTTTCTTCGAGGAATCGGTGATCTCCGCCGCGGTAAAGCCGTTCACCTCGAGCGCCGATGGTTCAATGTGGGCCCCGTCCCAGATGCGGCACTCGTCGTAGAACTGGTTGTTCGGATTATCGAAATCAAGTGCTCCGATGGAAACAATCGAATGTTTCGCGTAATCGGTTCCGGACGCTTCAATGTCGAGGACAATCATGCGCACAGTATTGCATATGAGCCCGGGAATATTGACAATGATTCTCTGATGGGGTATACTATTCAATAAGTTTCTTCTTCTCATGGCCTTCTCGCTTTTCTTCCTTAAAGCAAGAAGACCTTAAAGATCAAAAGCTTTTTCCCGACGAGTATATGACTCGAAGCAATTCGGAGGAATTTTTTGGACGGCATACGACCCGCATGCCGACGATCAGATTCGAGCGGAGACAATCCAGCGTGCCTGAGGGAGCACGGCTCGTAGGGCTTCATGACCTCCCCAGAGACTGGCGCATCGAAGTGGAGCGTAAAATCTCTCAAATGGCTTCTCCAACGCACGTGCCTGCTTCTGTTGGAGACGTCGTCCCCTTTCCTCGGGGAGGACGCGACAGGTACATTCCGCGACGTCGCGATACCGGTTCTGACGCGGTCGGAGGTGTGCTGGCCTACCTTGCGATCGTAGCAGCTACGATAGTTCTTATCATTTTAGCTGCTATCTTTGTAGCCTGAATCAGCGACAGCTAGCCGACGGAGCGTATCCGGACGATTCCGCTTCGGCCGTTGTCGCGAAGTAGACACGGTCCGCTTCCCTCACCTTCTCGGCGGCAGGGCACGACACCGGGTAATATACCGAGCCGGTCTTTAGCGCGACGAACGCGGCGTCGGAAGGAGTGGTTGCCATAACCGCGTTTGCCGTTTCCGATTCGACATCGTGGACGGTGAAAGCGCCCTCGTCTGCCGAAAGCCGGCCGAGTGAAAAGGAGAGGAAGGAAACGATAGCGATCGTGAGCGCGAGAGTAACTTTTTCCCGGTGATTCCCGAAAAACGCCTTGATTCTGTTAGTGAAATCACGAAGCATAGCGAGTTGATTTCAGTTACACCCCGTTACATCCGGCAACGGTTGGCGCTTGAATTCGCGCAGAGTAACAGATATAGTGTACCTCACGGTGTAGCGATAGGTGCCTGATGTAACGGGGTACAATATTTTCTAGTTCGCTTCACTCTCGAGAAAATCTAATATGGCAACCAAAAAAGCCGCTGGAACAGCGAAAAACCTCACTGATTCGAATCCGCAGTACCTCGGCGTAAAGCTTTTTGCCGGAGAAAAAGCAAAAAGCGGCTCCATCATCATCCGTCAGCGCGGCACCTATTTCATGCCCGGAAAGAACACCCGGCTCGGAAAGGATGACACCGTGTACGCCGTCCGCGAAGGCGTCGTTTCATTCCGCAGCGCGCGCAAAATCCGCTTCGACGGAAGTCGGGTGAACCGAAAGGTCGTGGACGTTAAATAAAAAATAAAACCGGCTCGAAGCCGGTTTTTTCGTGATGAGCTCTAGGAAACGAGCTGTAAATACACGCGCGCCTTCGCGTCGTTGAGTCGTACGGAGATTTCGTATGCGCCCAACTTCTTCAGCGGCTCCGCGAGCTCGAACGCTTCATCAGGTATAGGAACATTAAGTGACGCCCGCACCGCCTCGGCGATGTGCTTCGCACGGACGGCCTCGAAAAGCCCTCCCGCATCGTTCGCGCGCGCTTTAAGGATTACTGTCTTCCCGTCTATATCCGCGAGCGCCTTTCGCGCGAGCGTTTCATCCATTGTGCGCTTGTCCGCCGCGCGTGATTCGCGACGCGCCGCTTGTTTTAGGGAGGTCGCTGTCGCGGGTACCGCAAGCTTCTTGGGTATAAGTACATTCTGTGCGTACCCGTCCGCGACGTCGACAACGCTCCCCTTCTGCCCTACCTTCTTAACGTCCGTGAGAAGAATGATGTGCATAGGATAATCAGATGATAGAGGCAATCACGGTTCCGAGCAAGACAAGGCCGACGCCGAGGTATTGCGGGATGGCGAGCCGCTCCCGGTGCATGAGCGCGGCCACGATGACCGCGACGACGACACCGGAGCCAGCGAGCGCGGAGACTATGCCTATCTCCCCCGTCTGGTACCCCTCTGAAACCGCCACGGTATAGAGGGCGGTCAAGACCCCCGCGACGGTGAACGGCAACCAACTGCGTCCGAGCGCCCTCGGGCGCGGCGCGAGGGGCTCTCCCCGGAGCGTGAGATGGAGCAGGGCGGAAAGAGCGACCGTGGTCTCGATGATCCACGCGAACACCACGGCCCCGAAGTATCCGGCGGTGACTTTGAAAAGTGGAAATACGACACCCCACAGGAGGGCAGCAGCGAGCGCGAAGGGGATGCCGGTTCGCGCGTCGAAGGGTTTGAGGGTCCCCCACTCCTTCGGGTTCACGGAAACAGCGATGATGCCACCGAGGATGGCGACGAACGCCGCGAGTTTCCCGGGAGAGTACGTTTCGCCGAAAAAGACAGCGCTAAACAAAGCCGCGATGACGATCCATCCTGACGCGACGGGAACGACGACACCGACCTTCCCCTTCCGGAACCCTTCGAGCATGAAAAGGAACGGGAAATACCCGAGCAAGGATACTGCAACGGTGAAGACGGTCATGCCAAGGTCCCAGGACACGCTCGGCCGGATAACGAGGATGGCCACGGCGAGCACTACGGATGAGACCGCGGCGCGGAGCATGGCACTCCGAACGGGGCCGAACCGGGAGACGGAATCCTTAAGAAGCGCGTTCGAAACGCCTCCGGCGAACATCGCTGCGATGCCGTAGATGACTGCGGCAAGGAGCATGTCTTATTTTCCTGTCCTCAAGAACTCGACCGCCCGCTCAAGCTGGGGGTCGCGCTCCGCTTCTATGTCCTCGTCGGTCCGCTCGACCGTGATATCCGGATGCACGCCTTCGTGCGAGATCGAGACCTTTGCGGGAGTGAGCCAGCGGGCGACCGTTATCTTCAGGGTCGTGTCCGAAGTCACATCGAACGTCTGCTGGACCGACCCCTTACCGAATGTCTTCGTCCCGATCAATGTCGCCCTGCCGTGGTCCCGCAGCGCCCCCGCAAGTATTTCGGCCGCGGACGCAGAACCGCCGTCGATCAAAATCGCGAGTTTGAGCTTGTCGGTGAACACATCGTAGCCGTACGAGCGGTAGGCCTTATCGTCGCGCCGTCCGCCGGAGTCCTCGAGAACCACGGGCGTGCCGACGGGCAAAAACCAACTCGCGATATCGACCGCCGCTTCGAGGAAGCCGCCCGGGTTCCCCCGAAGGTCGAGGATGAGCTTGTCCGCGCCTGAATCGGAAAACTCGCGGAGCCCTTCCCGGAATTTCTGCGGCGAGATCGCATTAAAGCTCAAGAGCTTCAGGACGAAGACGCCGTCCGGTCGGAGCTCGGTTTCGACGGTCGTAAGCGTTATGGTGTCGCGCACGAGCGGTATCTCGAACGGCGCTTCATCTTCACGTGCGACGAGGATGACGACCGTCGTCCCCCTCGGGCCTCGTATCTTTTTCACAGCCTCCTCGGTCGTAATGCCGGCGGTCGATTCGTCGTCGATTTTCAGGATTTTGTCGCCGCTCTTCACGCCAGCGCGGATTGCAGGTGTGCCCTTCAAGGGAGCGACTACCGTGAGGACGCCGTCCTTGACGTCTATTTCCATGCCGACCCCCTCGAAGTTGCCGGATACCTGCGTGTCGAATAACTTCTTCTCCTGCGGCGGAAAAAAGACCGTGTAATCGTCGCCGTACGAAGCTGCAAGCCCCGCGATCATGCCGTAGAGGCGCTCCTCCGGGGTAACCATCGCGGTCGTCGTTGCCGCCGGAGCGAAATTCTCCTCAAGGAGGTGCCACGCCTTGTACAGAGGCGCGAGGTCGATGTCGGGAGCTGTCGTCTCCGACGTGGCGCCTATCGAGATGGGTACGCGACCCGCAATCGTGAAGCCCGTGAAAAACCCGATGCCTACGAGGATCAGGGCCGCGAGAAAGCCCGCGACGATGGACGCCCCCCCGCGTGGCTCCCTCCCGTGGATATTTCCTCCTTGCCCGCTTGATTCATCGGCCTCCATCATATTTTCCCATTATGACATGGGCCGCGGAGGCGGTCCTAGAGAGAGGTATACTGTCCTCAATGATAACGCGCTACGAGTATCAGGATGTCTCGTGGATCGATGTCGAATCTCCAACTCCGGAAGAGGTCGAGGGTCTGGAAAGCGAATTCAACCTCGGGCCGCTCCTTGCGCAGGAACTCCTCGGGCCGACCCTGAAACCGCATGTCGATTTGTACCCGGATTTCGCCTATACCGTCCTTCACTTCCCTTCCATACGCTACACCCACGGTAAAAGTCCGACGCAGGAAGTGGACTTCATCATCGGGAAGAAATTTCTCGTCACCGTCCACTACGACACCATCCCAGCGATATACGACTTCGCTCGCTCCTTCGAGGTCGCGACCATCCTGAAGCGCCCGAACGACAAGATCCACAGCGGCTACATCGCCTTCGAGCTTATACAGCGGCTCTACCAGGGAGTCGGGAACGAGCTCGATACGATCGAGGACGCGCTCGAAGATGTCGAGCGTGCGATCTTTTCCGGCCGTGAACGGGAGATGGTCGCCGCGATCTCGTCGGTATCCCGCGAGCTCCTGATCCACAAGCGCATCCTCGGTACCCATCAGGACACGCTCGATTCACTGGAGCATGCCGGCGTCACGCTCTTTGGAGAGAACTTCAGGAATTACCTCCGAGGCATCGCCGCGTTCCATTTCCGGACCTATACGCGTGCCCTTGGGTTCATCGACACCGTGACCGAACTCCGGAACACGAACGATTCCCTCTTGTCGACCCGCCAGAACGAGATCATGAAGAATCTGACCGTCATCGCCTCCGTCATGCTTCCTCTGACCTTGGTCGCGAACGTCTTCAGCATGAACACGACGACGCTTCCCATCGTGGGAGCGCCGGGAGACTTCTGGATCATCCTGGGCTCCATGGCCGCCATAACGGGCCTCCTTGTCTGGTACTTCAAGAGACAGAAGCTTTTTTAATCCCTTTTCAGGGGAAGAAACGAGAATCTGCTTCTCGTTTCTTCCGGTCCTGCGCAGCAGGAACGGCCGATGTCGAGAGAGCGACAGGCCGTAAGCAAAGCTTCCCGCCAGCGCTCGTTCGGAAAAGCAATGACTCGCTTTTCCCCTCACTCGTTAGGCCGTAGGTGGGGCAAACCCTGTGGAAAGAGCTGTTCATATGCCGCGCGGAGCGCGGCTTGTTTTTGATGGGTGACGCTATACGCTGTACCTACGCATTATGACAGACGGCTCACGCATTCCTCCGCAATCCATAGACGCCGAACGGGCTCTTCTCGGATCCGTGATGCTCAAGCCCGACGGTATCCATGAGGTGACCGACCTCGTATCGGCCGATTCGTTCTATGTCGAGAAGCATCGCGCGATATACCGCGCCATGATCGGCCTTGCCTCGTCCGGAAGTCCTATCGACCTTGTCTCTGTTTCAGGCCGCCTCAAGGACGAGGGCGGGCTCGAGCGCGTGGGCGGCGGGAGCTACCTTGCGGAGCTCGTGGCATCGGTGCCGACATCCGCAAACCTCAAATACTATGGGGAGGTCGTTCAGAAGAAAGCGATGATGCGGGCTCTCATTGGGGCGTCCGTGGACATCGCCG
>CAYHKM010000003.1:28451-32061 GCA_964357285.1 uncultured Candidatus Saccharibacteria bacterium | reverse complement strand
CAAAAAGAAAAAGAACTTTTTGAAAAATACAGTTTTGACATCTCGGTTATTCTTGGAAACGATGTCTTCACCACGAATCGCGATGAAAATCCGACGTTAAGTCTCGAAGAAGTTGTCGTCGCGGCCGGGTGCCTCGACTCCCAGCAGCTCGGTCCAGATCTCCGCGAGCCGTTGCTCGGTCTCGGTCCGGGGCGCCTCCTTGACCCCATCGCCCACGTGCAGGGCCGGCGCCGGGAGAGCCTCGCGGCTGGGGGGTTTGGGGGGATGGGTATTTTTGGGGCAAGCTTGCGAAGCGCATCGCCGAAGGGGATGAGGAGGCGAAGAACCTCCTCGCGCGCGCGAACCTCCGTTTGGTCGTTTCCATTGCGAAAAAGTACGCGTCGCGCTCCTCCGACCTCTCGCTCCTCGACCTCATTCAGGAAGGGAACTTGGGGCTTTTCAAGGCCGTAGATAAGTTCGATTTTACGAAGGGTTTCAAGTTCTCAACCTATGCCACCTGGTGGATTCGCCAGGCCATAACCCGCGCTCTTGCGGACCAGAGCCGCACCATCCGCATCCCGGTCCACATGGTCGAAACCATCGCGAAGTACAAGCAAATCGTGCGCCGTTTGGAGCAGGACCTTGGCCGCGACCCGATGCCGGAGGAAATCTCGGCCGAGATGGGCGTTGACGTCGAGAAGGTATACCAAATCGAGCAGATAAATCAGGAAACGCTTTCGCTGGAGGCGCCCATCACCTCGTCAGACGACGATGATGCGTCCCAAAGAGGGGATTTCGTGGCGGACACCTCGCTCCCAAGCCCGGACCAGGAGACCTCGCACCGTATCCTCGTTCAACAGCTTCACGAGATTTTGAATGATTTGACGCCGAAGGAGAAAAAAATCCTCTCCATGCGGCATGGTTTGGAAGACGGCATCTACCACACGCTCGAAGAGGTAGGTCAGGAATTCAGCGTGACCCGCGAGCGTATCCGCCAAATCGAGGCTAAGGCGCTCGAGAAAATCCGCACCCACGGAAAGGCAAAAAAACTCCGGAGCTACTAAGGTAAATTTTTGCAGCCTATAATAAGATGCGTCGAGTCGATTTTGACTTTGCAGCCTTTACTTTTCAGATGTATATTTTAAATTGATTTAATGAAAAGAGGTTTTATACAGATTCCGATTTTTATAGCGGTAGTTCTCGGCATTGTTGTGATTGGTGGAGGGGGGTACCTAGCAGTAAATATTATTGTTGACCAGAAAGTGGCGAAAATTCAGGAAGAGCTATCAAAAAAACAAACCCAAGAAAATGACAGCGCTCCGACCTCTGTGATTATAGGAAATCAATTTACATCCGAAAAAATAGAAGAAACAAACTCTGCCAAAGCATCGACTACTCAAAAAGTCGCGATAAAGACAGAATCAAAGCCGCTTGATAGAAAGGTAGAAGTCAAAACATTCGCTACTCCCAACGGCGCAGTAATTGATGAGGCGGGGAATGTTATTTCGGGGCCTACAAAATCAACATTTTCTACGCTCCCGTCAAACATCACTCCGGGTGTAAAAATTCTTTCAGGTGAGGAAATTTATTCTCTAATCAGTCCCTTTGTAGTGCAGGTGGGAGGTGGAGGAGGGACAGGGTTTGTTATCGAAAATGGGAAATACACAATCACTAATGAGCATGTTGTCAGCGGTTTTAGTGCAGTAAGTCTTAAATTTGCTAATGGAACTATTATTCAAGCGCCGGTTTTAGGGACAGATAAAGATCTCGACATAGCACTTCTGTATAACAACGTCTCAAATCTAAAAGCGGCCCCAACGGGGCCAAGTGATCCTTCGAATCTTAGAGTAGGCAGCGACGTTTATGTACTTGGTTTTCCGTTAAATTCATACAACTCTGGAGTCATTACGCTGACTAAAGGGGTTGTGTCAGCGAACAGGCAGATTGAAAATGGAAAGAGCTATATTCAGACTGACGCTACAACTCACCCGGGGAATAGCGGGGGTCCCGTGGTAAATAATAAAGGTCAAGTAATCGGCGTGCATGATTTAGGAACTGGAGGGACCGGCATTGGGCTTTCTATTCCCATAGAAACCGCGCTTGCGCTAGTTCCTCGGCTTTCACAGTATGGTCAAAGCCGGTATGAGATTTATCCGATTGGCAGCACGATTTCAATTAAGCAGTCTCTACTCTATCAAATGACCCTCAATGACGGATTAAGCTGCATCACACTTAGTTATTCGGGGGAAAATTTAGTACTCTGCAATCTTTATCGTGACTATAAGGATGACTACAACTGGAAAATAATCAAAGACTTCTAGAGCCATTTATCTTTGCCAATATACAACGTCGCGAGAATAAAAAAGACTCATACACTAACTTGACGCTATGGCGTCAAGTTAGTGGGTACGAAAGCGATTCGTTTTCTATGGAATTTAGGGTTAGTCACTATTTTCTCGGTATTTCTACCCCTACAGTTAACTGTAGGGGCTGAAAGGGGCGTACCTATCAGGTAAATCGGAGATGTCGGAAGGACTTATACTACTGGAATGGACGGAACTCGGCTCGTATTTGATGAACCCTACGGAGAGCCGGATTTCATAGAGGGGGAGGAAGAAGAGGGCACCGGGAAGCGGGGGAAGTACCCCATCACGCACTGGAGCTACTCATCCCTCATGAGCTATCTCCGGAACCCCTTGGCGTGGCACAAGCGCTATGTGGAGCGCATCTACGACACACCGTCGAGCCCCAGCTCCATCATCGGCCGCGCGGGGCATGTAGCCTTACAGCACTTCTACGGCGGTCTTGGTAAAGAGGCCGGCGTTGCCTTGGGCCTCGAATACCTCCGCAAAATCCCTGATTTCGAGATTAACTTCGGCAAAGCCGAATCGAAGGCCGCGCGGAAGAAAAAGCGCGCGGCGATAGAGCAGGAATACCTTCAAGCAATCAGCTTCTATCTCGCGCGCCCGCCCCGCTACAAAGTCCTCGGCGTCGAGGTGGCCGCGGTCGCCAAGGTCGAAGGTCTTCCCATTCCCGTCAAAGCCATTTCGGATCTCGTGGTCGAGTCGAAAGGGGGGCCGGGCGCGGTGGACATCGTTGACCACAAGTTCGTGGACCACTTCAGCTCGCTCGGAGCGGACAAGCCCCTTTTCGTCCTTCAGGCGATTTTCAACTACTACACCGTCCTCGAAGGATTTGGAAAGCCCGTCCGCCGCTTCATCATTCAGGAGTGCAAGAAAAAGAAGAACCGTGACGGCGGCTCCCAGATGCGCCGCTACGTTATCGAATACAAAGATTACGCCGACGATTTCACCCTTTTCCACCGTCTCGTAAAAGACGCGACCGCAGAGATGGCGCGGCGGAAAGTCTTCCTCCCGAACCCCTCCGACATGTTCGACGGCAAGGACTCCTTCGAGGTTTACCGCCTCGGCCTCGCCAAAGAAGAAGGGGAGCGCGACCCCAAATAAACCTATCGACCTACGAGGTCAATATATTGACTTCGTAAGTCAACTGGAACCCGCCCCCCCGGTTGCGGGGGGGGGGGGCGGGAAGGGGCACGGGGGGACCCCCCCCAATTGGGGCCGGGGGGGCCCCGTGGCTGCCCCCCCTCAACAACACACCCCCCGGTTTG
>CAYHKM010000003.1:0-28441 GCA_964357285.1 uncultured Candidatus Saccharibacteria bacterium | reverse complement strand
TTTCACACGTGGGCTTTCCCTACTTATCCACCACCGTTTTAAATATATTCACTTCTAACGAAAAGTGTACCCCCCCCGGGCTTGCCGGGGGCGGGTTCCATGAAAGTACCAGGGCTAGCGCGAACCTATTCGTCGCCGTGAGGCCCATTTGGCTGCTTAATATCCCAGTCAGGTCCGGTCGGAGGAGGATCACCGGCCGGTGGAGGTTGCTCTCCATCCGGTGCCTTATATCTGGGAATAACTATCGGCCGCTTTGAAAAGCCCCGCAGGCCGAGGTATCGCCTGTGAAGGTTCTCCACCATGGTTGGATTTCTATTTGAGAGCTTCTTCTATCGCGGCCCGGACGTTCGCTAAGGGCTGGGCACCCGGAAGCCCGACGGTCTTTCCGGTTTTCCGAATGACGATGACGCTGTAGGGAGTGCCATTGCCGCCCGCCGCGATGGCGTCGGCGTATTCTTTCTGCACATGGTCCGCATACTTTTCGCTCGTGACGCAGGTGTTGAAGGCCCCTTCCGGAACCCCCACTCCCTTCGCGGTCGAAGCGAGTTTGGTCATATCGAAGAATGAACCCACCGGCGCCTGCGTAAATATTGAGTTCAGGAAGTTCCAATACGCGGTGTTGCCGCCAAGCTCCGCGACGCACTCGGACGCCTCAGCGAGCTTCGGCGCGTTCGGATGGAGTTGTACCAGAGGGAAGTCGCGCATGACCCACATGACCTGGCCGTTGTCGCCATACTCCTTCATGATCTCCTGCATGGTGGTATGAAACTGCTTGCAGAAGGGGCATTCAAGGTCGGTGTACTCCACGACCGCGACCGCCGCATTCGGATTCCCGAGGATGTGGTCGGCGGAGGTAACGGGAACGAACGTGTTCACTGTCGGCTGGCCTCCCGTGTCCGGAGGTTGCGCAACCGGCGCGGCCCCGCGCCCCGAGAAATAAAGGGCTCCGGCGACGAGGGCCCCGGCGACCACGATGGCGATTGGAACGGACAAACTTTGCTCTTTAGGCATGATGAACAAAGGCTGGTTACTTGGTAGTGCTACCATACTACCACGGCAAAAGTACCACTCCCATGATGGATTACGGCCAATCCGCCCTCCTCGGCCTCGTGGAAGGGCTCACGGAATTCCTGCCGGTCTCCTCGACCGGCCACTTGATACTCGTTCGCGAGTTTTTCGGCGTAGACCCCGCAAACGGGCTCGCGATAGACGCGGTCCTCCAGCTCGCGACCACGCTCGCCATCGTCGCGTATTTTTGGAACGACATCTTGAAACTTGCCTCGACGGCGCTTTCTAGCGCGCTCGGAAAGGCGACGGACGCGGGAGAGAAGCGGCTCCTTGGGGCCATCGTTCTCGGCACCATCCCGGCCCTCATCCTCGGGTTTCTTTTGGAAGAAACCATGGCAACGACGTTCAGGAACCCAGAGCTCGTCGCATGGGCCCTGATCGCGGGTTCGGCAGTCATGCTTGCGGCCGAGCTCATCGCCGCTCGCACGAAAGCGCCAAAGCTGATTCATGAGCTTGGGGCCGGGAAGGGGTTCCTTGTCGGCATCTTCCAAGCGCTCGCCTTGGTGCCCGGGATGAGCCGCTCCGGCATGACCATCTCGGCAGGCCTCTTCTTCGGGCTTACGCGGGACGCGGCAGCGCGGTTCGGGTTCCTCCTCTCGGTGCCCATCCTCGCGGGAGCGGGCCTGAAGAAATTTATCGAGCTTGCGCAAACGGGAACGCTTGCCGCGATAGGGCCGGAACTCCTCGTCGGCTCCATAATCGCGTTCCTGTCCGGCATCGCCGCCATCCACTGGCTCCTCCTTTTCCTCCGGACAAGGAACCTCTATCCGTTCATCGTCTACCGCGTAGTACTCGCGGGCATCCTCCTCTTCGTACTCTAAAACGGCAGCGTATGGGTCATCAAGGCCGCTTGTCTATCAATTTCCGCATCCCCAGCAGTCGCAGATAAAAACGCCATTTTCCGTCCTGCACGCGCACCCTAGGGGGTTAAAGCAGTTCTCGTCGCAATCGTTGCACTTGAAAACTTCTATAAGACTATTTCCGCCGCCCCGCAAAAGGCGGCGTTCCCGGGCATCTCCTGACATAAGCAGGAGACTATACTACTTTTTTTTAAAAAGGCAAGGTATGGGTCATCGAGGCCCGGTCGCCCGATTCCCATTTCGCGGTCTCGAGCGGGACCTGCCGCATCTCTCCGAAGTTCGCGTATTTCACGAATCCGTTTTTGAGCGCGAATTCGTATATTTCCTTGGTGATGCGGACGTCATCGATGCAGTAGGCCTTCACTTTCTCGTACTCGCCCTGCTCCCACCAGCGGACCGCGTCCAAGCCCGAGCCGCTCTTTTTTTTGCCGAGGGTCGCTTCAGCAACGGAGTCGAGCTTCAGCCGGCGGCCGAGCGCGTTCTTTATCTCCGCGAGCAGGTCGACGGAGGGAATGGTGGAAAGGTCACCCGCGTAATACTTGTTCAGTATCGGGATGTCGAAGTGGTCGGAGTTGTATCCCACGACGAGGTCCGCCTTTTCGAGGATGGGCCACAGGGATGGAAGTTCGGGGACCGTGAAGGCGCTGTAGGAATCCGTCGCGGTGTCGTGGATACAGGCAACGGAGAGTTCCAAGGACTTCGGGTCTATGATGTTTCCCGAGCTCGTCGTCTCGATGTCGAGCGTGATGCGCCGCATTCCGCTTACCTTACCAGCGACGTAGAGCGAGCGCAATCTTGAACACAAGTTTTCATGATTGCCGAGCCGAGGAAGCTAGAAAGGCTTCCTTACCAGCTTCCCGGCGAGCTTGTCTACGCCGACGGATTCCTCGTCCCCGGTCGCGAGCTCTTTCAGGGCGACCATTCCTCCTTCCGCTTCTTTCTCGCCGTAGGCGGCGAAATAGGGGATGCCGAGCTTCACTGCGGCTTTGATATGGTCCGCAAGCTTCTCGTGCTTCATGCCGAGGGCGACCTTGACTCCTTTGTCGCGGAGCCCGTCCGCAGCCTTCGACGCCGCGAGCGAGTCCTTCGCGGTCACGGGAGCGAGGTAGAGGTGGGCGCTTGAAGGCAGCTTCGGCATAAGCGCGTGCGTTTCAAGGAAATCGCGCGCGATGACGTCGCCCATTGCGAATCCGACCGCCGGAGTCGGCTCACCCCCGTATCCCTCGATGAGCTTGTCGTAGCGCCCGCCTCCGAACATCGCGCGCTTGTTTTCCGGGTTCGTGTCGAAGACCTCGAACACCATTCCGGTGTAGTAGTCGAACCCCCGCGCGATGTTCGCATCGATGACCGCGTTCCCGATGCCGCGCTCCTCGAGCGCCTTCGCAAGCTCCTTGAAGTAGGGGAACGCCTCCGGCTTCGCCAAGGCCTCGAGGACCTCCTTCCTCACCTCCGCACCCTTTTCTTTCGCGTCAAGAAGCCGGGTCACTCCCTGGCGCTCTCCCGCGGGGATGCCCACCGAGTCGTAGACGAAATCGAGGAATTCGCGGCTTCCGACGCGGACAATGAAATCCTTCTCGGTCGCCTTGAGCTCCTTCATGACCCGGTAGGCGACCGCGATGACCTCGGCGTCCGCTTCGACGCCGGAAACGCCGAAAAGGTCGGCATTCAGCTGCCAGAACTCCCGAAGGCGCCCCTTCTGCGGCCGTTCGTACCGGAAGAAATTTTGTATCGAATACCAGCGAAGCGGGAAGCCAAGCTCGCGCCTGCGCGTGGCGACCATACGTGCCACGGTGGGTGTCATCTCGGGCCGCAAGGTGACCGAGCGGTCACCGCGGTCCGTGAAGGTGTAGGTCTGCTCGCGGACGATTTCCTCCGAGGTCTTCGCGGTATAAAGCTCGGTCGGCTCCAGAATCGACGCGTTCATCTCCTCGTAGCCGAACCGCTCCGAAGCACGGCGCATCGCTCCGAAAATATAGTTTTGCACGCGCTCATCCTCGGGGTAGAAATCCCGGACTCCCTTGTAGACTCCGGTCATGGGTGGCCGCGCCGCATCGGGTGACCGCCCTGGGCGAGCATCTCGGCCATATGTTTCTGCTGGGCTTCGCGGATAAGGCGCTCGAAGTGCACTGGATTCGCTATATCATCCATGATGAATTCGTCGCGGTGCGCCGCCGTCTGTATCTGGATTTTTCCGAAATTGAGGACGTTCCCGACGACGCCGGAGAGGATGGTCTTCACGTCCTCGATATGGTTCAAGTCAAAGAGGGTTGCGATATCGCGCTGAAAGAGACCTCGCTGATCGATGTCCACGATGCGGTGCGAGGTCAAGATCCACACGTCGTAGTAATAGTCGGTCCACCGCATGAAGGTGATGTTCCACATGATGAGGGTCCAGAGCGCGGAGAAAAAGAGGACCACACCTCCAGACACCTCGGCCGTCCCGCCTTGAGTCAGGGTCCCGAAGAGGATGGGCACCATGACAAAGGGGATGAAGAAAAGGAGCACGAGGCCAAGCATTTCGCGGACGAGCACGAACCAATGCCGACGGATGACGGCGATGACGTGCTCGCCGGGCCGCGTGTCCTTGAAGAGGGTGACTCCGAAGTTCATACGATTCCGATGCCCGCGAGCATCGCGCCTATAAGGACGAAGACCCCGATACCGTAGATGGGAAGGGCCGCGAGCGCCAAGGGATACATGTTTCCGTAGCGGAGCCAGTGGTACACGAGGCCGAACGCGAACCCGGCGGTCACGAGGATGCCGACCCAGAAGAAAAGCCAGAGGAAGTTGGCCGGGTCGATCGATACGGGAGCCGTGATAGGAGCCGAAAAGTCGGGTTCGGGAACGGCTACCTCCAATGTGCCAGTTTCCATACGGGCATTATGCCACAGCCCGGAGGCGCGAAAAGCGCATGATTCCGTACTGGTCGGTGAAGGTTTTGGCGGCGAGCCCGGACTCGGCAGCCGCCTTGAGGATACGCTCTGCGTGCTCGGGTTCGTGTTCTATCCAGGCGGCACCTCGGAACGCGAGGTGCGCTGGAAGTCCTACGATAGCGCGGCCGATGAGGGCGAAACCATCATCGTCTGCGAACAGGGCCTCCGGGGGCTCATGCTCGAGTACCGAGTCCTCGATGCGTGAAAGGCGGCTTTTTGAGAGGTACGGCGGGTTCGCAAGGACCGCGTCATACCGGTCGATGATGCCGGACCAAACGTCCGTCTCGATGATGCGCGCCCGCCCGGGCCCGATGCTGTTCGCCTCGAGGTTTTTCGCGATGGTGGGGAAGTGGCGCATCTCTTTTTCGCCGAAATCGACAAGCGCTTCCGGCAGATGTTTGAGGACGGCGACGCCTATCGCGCCGGAACCCGCGAAGATATCAAGCACTCGCAAACCGCCAGAGTTACCCGTAGTGCTTTTGAATTCAGTTATCGCTTTCTCGACCCAGTACTCGGTTTCAGGACGTGGAATAAACGCAAACTGCTTTGCGTTTATTCCGGTCCCGCGAAGACGGGAGCCGCCCATGCTCGTCTGCGAGCCGGCGGCAGGTGGAACAAGCGGCTTTGAGTCGAGAAAAATGCGCGCGCCCAAAAACGGCACCCACCCGATGCCGTACGCTTCCGGGAGCTCGCTCACTGTATTTCCAAATCGAGCTCTGGAATGTCGTTTTCGATGACCTCCCATCCGGGAGGAACGCTGCAGGACGTCGGAAACTCGCGTATCTTGCCCGTTTCCGGATCGCGCGCGGAGGTGATGACTTGCGCGCAATAGGTCCCGTTCGGCGGCGACTTCAGTTTGTTTCCCTGTTTCTGCGCGGCCGGTTCCGGAAACATGCCCGTAAAACCACTCTCAAGCGCTCCGGACGAGAGCGCCCAGTATCCTCCTGCGCCCAAGGCGGCGCCGACGACGATGCCCACGAAAAGTTTGCTCATCCACATATCATACAAGAAAAACCCGCGCTCGGAATGCGCGGGTTTTCAATTCGTCTTTTAGACGAAGAATTTACCAAGAGCTCCTCTTGGAATCGAAGTCGCGGCGACCGCCGCCTCCGCCTCCGCCGCCTCCTCCGCCGTTCTCCTGAGGACGAGCCTCAGAGACACGGACGACGCGACCGTCAACCGATTTGCCATCAAGCCCGCTAACTACGGCCATCGCTTCATCATCGTTGGACATCTCGACGAAGCCGAAGCCGCGCGAGCGGCCGGTTTCGCGGTCCATGATGACTTTCGCCGACACTACTGTGCCGAACGGAGCGACTGCCGCTTGTAACGTTTCGTCGGAGGTCCCGTAGGCGAGACCGCCGAAATAGAGTTTCTTTGCCACTGTGTGTTCTCTAACTAAAACTAATTAATGCGAGCTTGATGCTTGTCTATTCCTCATACGCGCCACTCCGTATGGCGCCTTCGTGGAGAGATGAAGTCAATCTAACCCGTGGGGAGGATTATAGCACCGAAACCTAAGCGCCGCAAGGAGGCATGCGCCCTACCCCCGCATCCGACGCTTCAAAACCTCATATCCCAAGGGGATAAGGGAGGAAAGGACGATAAGCGCCACTATAGGGATAAGATAGCGCTCGATGCCGGGAATGGCGTTCCCGGCGTAGTAGCCGAGGACGGGAATCCCGAACGCCCACAGGAAGGCACCCACCACGTTGTAGACAAAGAACGTCCGGTAGCGCATCCCCGCGACCCCCGCGATGACGGGCACGAAGGTGCGCACGACGGGGAGAAACCGCGCGACAACAATTGATATCGGCCCGAAACGTCCGAAAAACCGTTCCGCGACGCGGACGCGTTCCTGACTGAACCAGAAAGAATCGGGGCGCGTGAAGATGAGTGGTCCCGCCTTCGCTCCGGTCCAGTAGCCGACCGAGTCGCCGACGATTGCGGCCGTGGTCGTGAGAGCCGAGAGAAGCCAGATGTTGAAAAAGCCCTGCGACGCGAGGATGCCCGCGGTGAAAAGGAGCGAATCGCCCGGCAGAAAGAATCCGAAGAAGAGGCCGGTTTCCGCGAAGATGATGGCCGTGACGCCTGCGTATCCCGCGGCTTCGATGAACGAAGCAAGGTCGAACATGAATGCCGGAATGGTACCATGCACAGAATGGAAAAATCGCTCCTCACGACGGACGAGGGCGGCGAATACAGACTCCTCGATTCCGGACGCGAGGAGAAGCTGGAGCGGTTCGGCACGAGGATTCTCGCACGTCCGGACCCGCAGGCCCTGTGGGAGAAGCGGCTGCCGGAATCCGAATGGAAGAAGGCGGACGCGTGGTATGAGCGCCGCGGCCGCGAAGGGAAGTGGCACGTGAAGAAAGATCTCCCCCAGAAATGGCCTATCGCATTCGGCGGTCTCACGTTCTTGGTCCGGCCCACTTCCTTCAAGCACGTCGGGCTTTTTCCGGAACAACGCTCGAACTGGGAGTGGACGACGGAGCTCGTGCGAGGCGCGGGGAGGCCGCTTTCGATCCTCAATCTTTTTGCCTACACCGGAGGCGCCACCATGGCGGCCGCGAAGGCAGGAGCTGCCGTCACGCACGTTGACGCTTCGAAGACCGCGAACGCGTGGGCACGCGAGAACGCGGCCGTATCTGGACTCTCGGATAAGCCGATACGTTGGATAACCGAAGACGTCATGGTCTACCTCAGACGCGAGAAGAAGCGGGGAGTGCGCTATGACGGCATCACCATGGATCCGCCCGCGTTCGGCCACGGCCCCAAAGACGAGCTTTGGAAAATAGAACAAGATTTCCTGAAATTGATGACGCTTTGCCGGGAACTTCTCTCGGAGAGACCGCTTTTCATGCTCCTCTCCGGCTACGCCGCGGGCTACTCGTCCCTCATGTTCGTCAATAACCTCTCGCCGTTTCAGGAACGCTTCGGCGGCGCCGTCGAGCATGGCGAGCTCGCTATCCGCGAGTCAGGCGCCGAGCGGATGCTTCCGTGTGGCATCTTCGCGCGCTGGAGCACACCTTCATGAAAACAGCCGGACGCATCGTAATGGAATCCGTTCTCGTTCTTTTCATGATCGGACTCGTCCCTTTGATCACGGACGACTATATTCTTACGGGTGTCTACGTCCTTCTCATCGCAGGATCTCTTCTTGTAAAACGGAATCCGGGGGACCTCCTCGTCTTCGGCGTCGGCTTTGTGGTCATGCTCGCCACGGAATATTTCTTTGTTTCCACTGGAGCGGAGATCTTCACCCGGAACTCCCTCTTTGGCGTGATGCCGCTCTGGCTTCCGCTCTTATGGGGCTACGCGTTCATTGCGATGCGTCGGGGGCTCAAGGCCCTCGACGGCGAATGAGAGATGTATGTTCCCTCCCTGGGCGTTGGTTGTGATAGAGGAGTGCGGGGAGCCCTTGGTAGACCTCGCCGATTTTAATTTCGCGCTCGAGCCCGCCTATTTCAAAGCCGGACTTTCTGAAAGCCCGCGCATGCTTATGCGAGCAGGCACGGCCGAGCGCTTGGCTGAAATCCAAAAGGGCATCGCGCCCTTCAGATTCAAGATTTGGGACGCGTGGCGGCCGCGCGATGTTCAGCAGAAGCTCCACGCGGCTCTGTACGGCAGGAGAAGCGCGGAACACCCGGACTGGAGCGAGGAGGAGCTTGCAATCGAGGTCTTGAAGTACGTGAACGACGGCTCGGATGAGCGCATCATACCTCCGCACGCGACGGGAGGAACGGCGGATTTGACCCTAGTCGACCGGGAAGGCGCAGAGCTCGACATGGGAACCCCTTTCGACCATTTCGGCATCGAAGCGGCTCCGCAGTACTTCGAAGAGCACGGGCTCGACCAGCGGGCCATCGCGAACCGCGCACTTCTCCGTGACGCGATGCTGTCGGGGGACTTTTGTCCGTGGCCTTATGAGTGGTGGCACTTTGAGTACGGCACCCAGAATTGGGCGCTCACGTATGGAAAACCCGCGGCCCTCTACGGCCTCACAAATCCGCAATAGGTACACTTGCGAGAGAGGAGACGGGAAAGAAATCCAAAAACCCGCACTACACAAACTTTATGCTATAGCATCAAGTTAGTGTAGGTAGCAGGCTAGGCATATTTTTTCGGCTTGTATAGAGATACAGCGATTGCAAAGCGGATTTCTCCTCTTTTAAGTATGGCTGCTCGGTGGATAGTGTTCAATCTGTGGACTGTAATGGCGCCGTTTTTGGGCGACACAGCTCCGTTTCCATTCAGATTAAGCGCGAACTCAGTCGAGCGTCCGACATAGGTGCGTATCACTTTTGACGTCCCTGACTCGTAGCTGTCGACATGAAAATAGCCGGCCGCTTGCCCGTCTCCCGCGGACCCCTTTGCGGTGAAAAGCGAGATTCTCTGACCCTTGAAATGAGAAAGAGTTATAGAAATGTCGTCAGCTATCTGGTCGATAAGCGTCTCAAGCTCTGTGCGCGTCGGGCTATCTTTCGGGAGGTTCAAACCGTTTTTCGCGCCTTTGATGATACTCCGAATCCTGGAAGTTTTCGAGGCGCTCACATTTGTAAGTTTCAATTTTACGTCCTCGAACACACTCGAGAGAAGTGCACCGATATGCTTTATGAAAAGTTCTTGATTGGGAACTTCTGGCACTTCGAAATAGGCGGCGTCGGTATCAGGATTATCAAGCGAAGTGCCGAGTTCTCTAAGGCTTCCTACTTTCTGTATCGACTCGGGCTTCCGGTCTGGGAGCGGCGGCTGCTGGTCGCGGTCAGCTGCTACAAGCCGCCTCGGGCCGCGAAGCGCCGTGAGTGGAGCAAGGTTCCAGACCCTGTTGAACATTTAAGCATTTTACCATATTATACTTAAAATGTCAATTTGCTCACTGTTTCAGCCCCAGTCCGGTCCTTATGTGGTACCAGGCGACCGCGACGAGCACGGCCGCGAGCACGACCAAGACCCAGGCCGATACCGAAATGGAAACGTCGGAGATGCCGAGGAAGCCGTAGCGGAACCCGTTCACGAGATAGAAGATGGGGTTCGCGTAGGTCAGGGTCTGCCATATCGCGGGAAGCGCTGATACCGAGTAGAAAACGCCACCCAGGTACACGAGGGGCGTCAGGACGAAGGTGGGGATGATGGTGATACCGTCGAAATTCTTAGCGTAGATGCCGTTCACGAGGCCCGCGAGCGAGAAGACGACGCTCGAGAGGACGAGAAAGAGAGCGATAACGAATACGTTATGGACAGGAGGCACCGCGAAAAACAATGACACGAGGGTGACGAGGATGCCTATCACCACCCCGCGGACGACGCCTCCCGCCGCGAACCCGGCGATGATGACCCACGGCGGCGTGGGAGAGACCAGTATCTCGTCGATATTCCGCGAGAAGAATTTCGCCTGGAAGAAGCTCGATGCGACGTTCGAGAAGGAGTTCGTGACGACCGCGAGCATGACCAAGCCCGGCACGATGAAATGCATGTACGAGAAGCCCTCGAACTCGCCGATGCGGCTCCCGATGACGGAGCCGAAGACGAGGAAGTAGAGGACCGAGGTCACGACCGAGGGAAGGAACGTCTGCGACCAGATGCGCACGATGCGAACGACGTCCTTCCGGACGATGGTGTAGAAGCTGGTCCAGAGTTGGTAGAGGGTCATAGAAGTATATAGAGGCGGATAGAAGTGGATAGAAGGCAAATTAAAATCATGAAGAACGAAGCTTTTTAATGAGCACGGAAAGCATTTTCTGAACTTCTTCCAGGAGCGCCTTAGATTTCTTGAAGTCTATATTTAAATATAACGATTCAGCGATAAGCGCTTGGGTTTCTAACTCAGCCGATGATCCATCAGCAATTCTCAAAAACTGCACGAAATCCTTAGCTGTTCCGCGCCTCTTTCCTTCAGCGATGTTTGAGGCAATTGAGGTTGCGGCTCTCCTCATCTGGCTTTGCAGGCCGTACATCTCATGCCGTGGAAGATGAGAAGTCGCACTATATATTTCTTTGGCAAGCTCAACTGCCCGCTGCCAGACTTTAAGTTCTTTGAAAGATGCGATCATGCTATTTACCTCTATCAACCTCTAACCGCCTCTAACTCTTCTCACTCGTGAGTTTCAGGAACACCTGCTCCAGCTTCGAGGTCGTGTACTTGTCTTTCTCATCGCTCTCGTGCATCGCCAAGATCTCCGCCATCGTACCCATCGCGGCGATCTCGCCTTTGTGGATGATGGCGACATGGCGAGCGAGGCGCTCTGCTTCTTCGAGGTAGTGGGTCGTGAGGAGGATGGTGGTGCCTTTCGCGGTCAAGCCCTCGAGGTATTCCCACATCCCGCGGCGGAGTTCGACGTCGACGCCCGCCGTCGGCTCGTCCAAGATGAGGAACCGCGGCTCGTGTATGAGGGCACGCGCGATCATGAGCCGGCGCTTCATCCCGCCGGAAAGGGCCATCGCGATACCGTTCCGTTTCTCGTAGAGGCCGAGGTCTGTGAGGAGCTTCTCGGCACGCGGTATGGCGATTGCGCGGGGGATGCCGTAATAGCCGCCCTGGTTCACGACGATGTCGATGGGGCGCTCGAACGGATTGAAATTAACCTCCTGACCGACGAGCCCTATCGCGGCTTTCGCTTTTTCCGGCTCACGGTCTATGTCATGCCCGAAGACCGAGGCCGTGCCGCCGGTTTTCACGACGAGCCCCGTGACGATGCCAATCAGCGTTGTCTTTCCGGCACCATTCGGCCCTAGGAGCGCGAAGAAATCGCCCTCGGGTATCGTGAGTGTTACTCCTTTCAGGGCTTCGGTCCCCGATGCGTAAGTTTTCTTGAGTCCCGTCACTGAAAGAGCATCCATTGTCAGAATCCTAACACAGGCCATCTTCCGCGTTCATTTTGAATATAGAGAGTGTTTTAGCGTTTTCTTGTATACTCACTAGTGGTGTCGGGCTACACGTACAATCCGATTTACACCCACTTCAAGGGGGGTGACATGACCCGTTGTGAGCTCATGGAACGCGCTGTTGTCGAGACCATTTTGAAAAGCAAAATGTCGGACTCGAAGCGGGCTTGGAGCAAGACGTTTGAACTGAAACACAGCTCGTCTGTAACCCAAATCGGCAGAATTCTCGCCCAGAAGCGGAAACTCGATCCCGAGCTCGCGGCAATCATCTGCGGGATGCATGACATCTACGTATTTACTACAGGGCGCGTTACCGACCATGCCCACAAGGGGGCGCCAATTGCGAGGACGATGTTGGAAAAAATGAAGAAATTCTCCAAAGCGGAAATTAAACTCATCTCAACTGCTATCTATAACCACAGCGACAAGCATGTCGTGAGCAAAAACCCCTATATCGAGTTGGTCAAAGACGCAGACGTTTTAGACTGCAGCCTCTATGACGGCGTCCACGATGCGTATCTCTATGAGAAGTCGCTCGCGAACTGCAGGAAATATTTCGCGCGCATCAGAGCAGTCCGGAAAGAGCTGGGTTTGCCGCGGGACCCGCAGTGGGATGTTTTTGAATATGTAGAACGGGGCAAAGCATACTATGCCAAGACCGGCAAAAAGCCCTGAACTTCCGTTCAATTCGGCCCGGGAGATTTTTCGGTGGGGTCCAGTGCCGGGGAAATTCCTGTACGTTTCGGTCTTTACACAGGTCCAATATCAGGACTTCCGAGAACGCTATGCGGAGAACTGGTCTGAATCCATCTTTCTTTTCAAAGACGGACGGATGTTTTTCGTGAGTGATCATGAGGCGCTCAGCGCCGTAGGCCGCCGGGTATTTTTGCGCTATCTGCTACCTGATTCGCGCCACGCGATTTATCGCGAGTGGAAAACGTATGTTCAGGACCTGCACCGTCTTGAGGATGAAATCGAGAAGGAAGACATGAAAACGCTCTCAGACGAGTCTCTCGCAAGAGCGTGGGATGATTTCCATGCGATATATACGAAGTTTTGGATCGCAGGCTCCGTACCGGAAATCGCGAACTACGGCTCACTCCCGTATCTAGAGGAGAAGCTCGCCTCATATATTGATGAGCCGAGGTCGAGAGCGGATGCCTTCGGGGTGCTGACTGCGCCTACCGAACCCTCTTTCTATCAGAAAGAAGAAATGGAGCTCTCGAAGACAACGGATGTAGAACACCATCAGCAAAAATACTTCTGGCTCAAGAACAGTTATGCCGGAACCTCCGTGCTGCCCGTACGTTTTTTTAAGGAGCGGAAGTCTGAACTTGATTCCGGTCTGGAGCAGAATGTCGAGAAGAAGCTTCATGCTGCGAAACAAGATAAAGAAGAAACTAGGAAACAGTTCCGGCTTTCAGAAGAGGTAATGAATATAGCTCACGCCATAAGCGACGGAATCGTCTGGCAGGACGAGCGAAAGAAGCATATTTTCGTCGCCCTTCATTATGAAGATGTTCTCGTAAAAGAAATCGCTCGCCGATTGCATCATGACTTTGACGCGCTTCATACTCTCTGGCACTCGGAGATTTCACATATGCTTCGCGGGAAAAATTTGGAAAAGATCCTTGAGACACGGAAGAACGGCTTCGGGTTCAAGTTTTTTCACACGTGCCGTGAGCTCTCATTTGAAGAAGCCGCGTACCTTTGGGACGTGTACGAGCACGGGACTCACGATGCCGCGTCGACGCGCGTGAGCGGAGTCGTAGCCTGCAAGGGAGATGGGCGTAAGGTTACGGGACGGGCCCGCATCGTACTTGACCCTTCTGTCGCCGATGATTTTGCGGGTGGGGACATACTCCTTGCCCCGATGACCAGCCCAGAGTATGTCTTTGTCATGAAGAAGGCGGGGGCGATTATTACCGATACCGGAGGGCTCACGTCGCATGCCGCTATCGTGAGCCGCGAGCTCAATACCCTCTGTATCGTCGGAGCGAAGCTCGCAACGAAGGTTTTCAAAGACGGAGATCAGCTTGAGGTAGATCCAATTGCCGGGACCGCAACGAAAGTGCTCTGATTAAAACAGCTTCGAGGTCATGAGCTGGCGCACCTCGCGTGCGCGCTCCTTGAGATCGATGGGGTAGTCGCCGGTGAAACAGGACGTGCAAAACATTTCCTCCGGGAGGCCTATCGCCCGAAGGAGTCCCTCGTACGAGAGATAGTGGAGCCGGGTCGCGCCGAGGAATTCCTGTATTTCTTTGGGGGATTTTCGCGCCGCGATCAAGTGGTCCTGGGTCGGGGTGTCGATGCCGTAGAAGTCGGGGAAGCGGACCGGCGGCGAGGAGACGAGGAAGTTGACCTCCTTCGCGCCCGCGTCGAATATCATCTGTACGATCTGCTTCGAGGTGGTGCCGCGGACGATGGAATCGTCAAGGACGATGACACGCTTCCCGCGGATGACCTCGGGAAGGGGGGTGAGCTTCAGCTTCACACCCTGCTCGCGGACGTGCTGCTCCGGCTGGATGAACGTGCGGTGGATGTAGCGATTCTTGATAAGGCCCATCTCGAAGGGGATGCCGGAGTGGGCCGCATAGCCCACTGCGACAGGAATCGCCGTCTCGGGGACAGGTATGACGATATCCGCCTCGACCGGGAACTCCTTCGCGAGCTCGATGCCGGCGTTCTTGCGGGTCTCGTAGACCGACTTCCCGAGGAGGATTGAATCGGGTCGCGCGAAATAGACGAATTCGAAGATGTCGAGCCGCTGCTGTCCTTCCGCAAGCTGGACGGAGCGGAGGCCCTTGTCGTTCACTATCGCCATCTCGCCGGGTGCCACATCCCGGAGATATTCCGCGCCGATGGGATGGAAAGCGCAGGTTTCCGAGGAAAAGATGAACCCGCCGTTCAGGGTGCCGACCGAGAGCGGCCTGATGCCATACGCGTCTCGGATGGCGATTATGTTCTCGCGATCCATGAGGAGGATTGAAAAAGCCCCTGTCATGAGGGGGTACACTTCTCTCGTCGCGTCTTCCAAGTTCTTGCCCGTGCGCATATGCCACGCGATTGCCTCCGCTATCATCTCCGAATCCGAAAGGTTCTTGTGGGGAACGCTCTTCGAAGAGAGAAAGGTCGCGAGCGCGGTCGTCGAGGGGAGGTTGCCGTTGTGCGCAAGCGCGAGCCCCACATCCTGGATGAGAGTCGGCTGGGCGTGCTTGATGGACGAACCCTTTGAGGTCGAATAACGGTTATGGCCTATCGCAAGGTGCCCCGGAAGGGCCACCATGTCTTTCTCTGCGAACACCTGGGCCACGAGACCCATCTTCCGATGGAGGTAGATGTCGGTCCCGTCCGAGGTCGCGATGCCGGATGATTCCTGTCCGCGGTGCTGGAGAGCGTATAGCCCGAAAAATGCGAGTCGGGCGGCTGCCATCCCTTGTCCGTAAACGCCAAACACGGCGCATTTTTCACCGATGTCAGCCATCGCGATTATCGTACCAAGAAACGCCTATCCACGGAAGGACTCCTTACCGGGGTCATGCGTCCCGCAGAGGGCTTCATAGCTTGAAATTTATAAGGCGCCGTTCAGGAGGCTTTCTCACCGTTTGTCCCAGGAGCTTGATGTTCTGCTCGATCACTTTGTGAAGCGGCACCACCGTGAGGATGTCCAACACCATGCTGAAGAGGGTCGCGATGCCGTTCGGCACGGTCTCCTTTTCCGTTTTGGGAGGGTTCCGGACGTTCTTCCAGAAGACGCTCATCACCCTGAGCTTTTTCTCGATGATGAGTCGATTCAGGAAGACCTCGATACCCCACCTCGTGAGCCGCGGGATTTCCGAGAGGTTATCCTTGATGAGATCCCTCGAAAACACGCGGTCCCCGGTGATGTGATTGAATCCGAGGAGGTGCGTGTAGAAGACGTTGTTCCTGTGGAACGACATCGCGATGTCGGCCTCTCCGGATAGAACAGGTTCGATGAGACTCGTGATGTTCTCGGGCGTAATGCCGTCGAGATCCGCGTCGAGGCAGAAGATGATGTCGGATTGCGCGTTCGTGACCGCCGTCAGAAATGCCGCGCTCTTTCCGCGGTTCTCCGCATGTTTTACGAGGCGGGGGAATCCGAACGAACGGACCACCTTGGCGGTGCCGTCCGTCGAGCCATCATCGACGACGACGACTTCAGAAACGAGAGGGTGATCTTTCAGGGCCGCGAGGACGCTCCCGATGCGCCCCGCTTCGTTGTAGGCGCAGATGATGCAGGAAACTTTTTTCGTCATAACTCCGGAGCTTTATTTTAGCGTGCGCCGAAGCATACCGGAAGTCAGGACGTAAGCTCGTCGGTATAGGCCTGAACGGCCCTCCGGGCCGCGTCCGCAAAGTCCGGGCCCGAGGAGGCATAGATGACGGCGCGCGATACCGCGATGAGGACGCCCGTCCCAGCCTTGTTCTTTGCCGCGGCGAACGCCGTCTTCGCGTCGCCCCCTTGGGCGCCGATACCCGGCACGAGGATGGGCATCTCGCCGACCACGGCGCGGACGCGCGAAAGCTCCTCGGGATACGTCGCTCCCACGACGACGCCGCAATTCCAGTTCTGGTTCCACGCTTGCGCGACCGCGCGCGCGACCCGCTCATAGAGCATCTCGTTCCCGACGGGAAGGTCCTGGAATTCCGCGCTCCCTTCGTTCGAGGTTTTCACGAGCACGAAGACCCCCTTGTCCTTGCGGTCCAAGAACGGCTGGACGGCAGTACGGCCAAGGTAGGGATGTATGGTGATGGCCCCGAAGCCGAGCTCGTCGAACGTCGCCTCGGCGTATTTTTCGTTCGAGTTTCCGATGTCGGCGCGCTTCGCGTCGAGGATGGTGGGGATTTCCGGGTACGCTTCGGCGAGGTATGCGGCAGTCTTTTTGAGCGCACGCACACCTTCTTCGCCGTAGGCCTCGTAGAAAGCGCTATTCGGTTTTACCGCGCAGGCGAGGGGAGCGGTCGCGTCTATGATCGCCTTGTTGAAGGCCACGATGGCGTCTTCGACCGATTCGTGTTCACGCGTAAGCGAGCCGGGAAGCTTTTCGAGGTCCGGGTCGAGGCCGACGCAGACATACTTTCCTTCTGCCCACCGCGCCTTCAGTTTCTTGATGAAGGACCCGTCCATAGACCATTGAAGTATATACCCTACGCGACGCCCGCCTTCGTCCGCTCGTGGCCGTCTCCTCCGATATGAAAAAGAAGGAGTCCGAGGACTACGGCGCCGGAGGCGGCGGCGAGGGCGACCTCCGGTCCTGAATTTTGCCATAGGAACCCTCCTGCGATACCCGCGATCAAGGCTCCGAAGCCCACGGCGGCGTTCAGATAGCCGTATCCTGTGCCTTTCTCGGAGCTCTCGGTCAAGTGTGAAAGGTGCGAGCGCTGGACCCCGTCCGTAAACGCGGAGAACATACCGATCAAAAGAAGCCCGCCCACGAGTGACATGGCCGATGAGGAAAGAGCGAGCGTCGCGTAGCCCGTAAGAAGGAAGAGGTAGCCCACGGTGATGACGGGTGCCGAGTGGATGCGGTCAGCCATGCGTCCCGCCGGGAGGGAGAAGAGGGCATAGGTCACGTTATAGACGGCGTAGAAAAGCGGTATCGATGAAAGCGGGATTCCGAGATCCTGGGATTTCAAGAGAAGCACGATGACGGGAATCGTGCCCATGGAGAGTACGAACACAGAAACGAGATACATGATGACGCGCGCGGAGAGCTTCTTTCCGTTTCCCCTCGCGCCGAGGGCCACCGTGCCGATTTCGCGCACGAACCCGAGGGACGCGACCGCGAGGACCCCGACCGCGAACGCCGCCATAAAGACAACATCGAACGCTCCCGGATACATCGTGAGAACCGCGTAGGCCGCCAAAGGCCCCAGGATGCCGCCCAAGGTGTCTACGGCGCGGTGATAGCCGAATGAGCGCCCCGATTCCTCGCGCGGGGCCGAGAGGGCGATCAAGGCGTCGCGCGGCGCGTCGCGGAGTCCCTTACCGACTCTGTCGGTGACCCGGAGGGCCCCGACGCCGAAGACCGAACCCACGATCATGTAGAACGGCCGCGTCGCGACCGAGATCGAGTATCCGACGACGGCGAATATCTTCCTCTTCTGGATGAAATCGGACGCGCGGCCGGAGTAGATCTTCATGAAATTTGCCGCCGCCTCGGCGACGCCCTCCACGAAGCCGAGGGATGCCGCGCCGGTCTTCAAGACCGAAAGAAAGAACGCCGGCATGGCCGAAAAGACCATCTCGGACGAGAAATCATTGAGGAAGCTCGTGAGCCCCAGGAAAAATACGTTCCGCTCGACGCCGGCGACGCGCCGCTTCGTGGTCGCTTCGTGCACGGCTATGGTGTTCCCGCTCGCATCGACGGGATACTAAATGGGGAAGAGTTTACCGAGACCGCCGACGACAGGGAGTTCCTTCTCTTTGCCCTGAACCGCGTTCACGATGCCGAGGATCGAAAGGATGAGCAGCGCAAGCTGTATGAGCGGAACGAGCCACGCGACGAAGAAGAGAAAGAACCAGAACGAGGGCACGAGGAAGGCCATAACGACTTCGACGACGAAGAGGACGAGGCCCTGCTTCACATGGAACTTGACGAACGCGTCATCCTTCCCGATGAGGTACGAGACGATGACCAGAGGGCCGAGGTAGGCGATGACCGCCATCGCGGTGTTCTGGTTCTTGCCAGAGACCGGCGCGCCGCCGGTATTACCTCCTGGGTTCGATTTATTTTCCATAGGAGCGTTTGTTTTTGTTAAAGGAGCGGAGCGATTGAAGAGTATTCGACGTTAAGTATACCACTCCCTACTCAGGGCTTTTTCCTGCGCTTCAGAAGGTCGCTTGCGATGAGGTCGAAAGGTTTGATTTTCAATGCGAGCGCCGCTGTGAGGTGATTTCCCGTTTCGCACGCCTTCTTTGCTGCGGCAAACAGCGGTAGACCTCGCGAAAGGTATCCGGCTATGAATCCGGCGAGGACGTCTCCCGTTCCGGCTTTTCGGAGGCCCGGGTGAGCTTTGTCGTCCGCTTGAACTAGAGGAGTGAAATTCCCGTACCGCTTCGTGGTTTACGAGGCGAGTTTGTCCATTGCGTTCACGAACTTGGTAGTAGCTTCGGGATACAATTTGAAATACAGCACTGGTTCGATGCATTCCGTTTCCATGGCGTGGAGTTTTCCGTCTATATTAACCATATCGATACGCGCGTAGAGAAGTTTCTTATCCAGTTTTTCAAAAACATCTTCCGCTTGCTCGATGAATGACACGCTCGGATCCGCTCGCTGGACGATGACCCCGCCAGTCCTTCTTGCTATTTTCAGTTCATTCGAGTTCTGGACTTTCAAAGCCGTATGACTATAGACATTGTTGATAAATACAAACGAGTATTCGCCCTCTGTGAGCACGCTTTTCATTATCGGCTGGACTATGACATTGCTTTTTGTCAATAACGCCTCAAGTTTTGACTGCAAATTCTCCTTGTCTGCCCCACTGCCGAAAAATATACCTCTGCCATCCAAGCCAGTTGTCGGCTTGAAGATAATCTCGCCCCATCGTGTATCCTTAAAGATTTTTCCGACATCATGTTCAGAATTTTTAGTGAGTAGCATACTCGGAATAATGGGGACTCCTTTTTTCTCCAGTTCGAACAAGTATCTCTTGTCCATATTCCAACGGACAACCGGCAGTGGGTTCCATACGTTCACTCCGGTTTTCTCAAGCTCATCAAGCCATTCTGAAAATTCGTTCAGTCTATCGCAGTAATCCCACATGCTCCGAAGCACGACGATCGAAAACTGCGACCAATCCACACCCTTGGTGTCCCAGGGGATTGTTTGATACTTGTACCCGTTGTTTTTTAGGGCGTCTGAAAGGAAAACATCGTCCTCAGAAAATCCGGGAACCTTTTTAAACGTTGCGAATGCTACTGTTTTCATCAAATATCCTCTAATTTTAGCATATTCACTCCTTACCTTCATCACTCGTTTTTTTGAGTTCATTTACGAGGTCGCTCGCGAGGTAATCGTATCCTCGGGCTCTCTTCGCGAGCGCCGCTGCGAGACGATTACCCCTTTCGCACGCCGTCTTTGCCGCAGCAAATGGCGAGAGCCCCCGCGCGAGGAATCCGGCGATAAGGCCCGCGAGAACGTCTCCCGTACCGGCTTTTCGGAGGCCCGGGTGAGCCTTTATGGCGAAGGATATTCGGTTTCCGAGGACACGGGTCCGCGCACCCTTCCGCACGATTACGTTTTTCTTAAGGAGAGCGCGAACATCGCTTTGCTTCACGAGCGTGGCCCATTCTCCTTCGTTCGGCGTGAGGATGGCATTTTCGATCCCGCTCCCACGGAGGACCTTTACTGCGTCCGCGTCTATTACTTTCAAGCCCGGCCAGCGCATGAGGGAGAGCATGAGAGCTGCCGTTCCCGGGCGGACGCCCGCGCCGTTCCCTAGGACGAGTACATCCGCGGTCTTCAATTGTTTGAGGATTGCTGCGCGGTGCGCGCGCGAAAGGTAACGTCCCGGAAGCTTCCGAGTCATAAGGTCGGGAGAAAGCGCATTCAGAGCCCAGGCGACTTTCTCGGGAGCCATGACGATGACCGACTCCGCTCCGGAGCGGAGTGCTGCCATTCCGGCGAGGTAGGGAGCTCCGGCGTATTCTTTCGAGCCGCCAACCACGAGAACGCGCCCTTTTGATTTCATGGATGCATTGTACTCGCGGACCGGGAATAGAGAGAGGTACCGGGCATAAACAAAAAACGCTCCTTGCGGAGCGCCTTTGCGCCAGCCCATCGTTTCCTATCGGGATCCGTTATGATTGCTCATACCGTTTTCCCGAATCGCTTTCCCTTGCGGTACGGCGTTCGTAGACAATGACCGTGGATTGGATAGGATAGTGCCAGGCAACCGTAAGCGCAAGAGGCCTCCTGTGGATAACATCGGGCCACGGGGTAGGCCGACTTTTCATGGCTTTATTAGGGCTGGTTTCGCGATGACACGTCTTCGCACAATACAGGTGCCGATTAAGGCGAGGTTCGCGGCTATGGTCGCGCCGATGTAAATCATGGTGAGGAGGTTGTAGCGGTCGAGCGCGAAGATGAGGAAGAGTGCGGAGAGGGTGAAAAGATACCACGTCGGAAGGTATTCGCTCCAGGGCTCCTTATAGCTTTTTCGTATGCTCGGCCAGTAGCCGGCAACATCTATTACTGTCACCATGATGACCGAGAATGTCGGGTCTTTGAGAATAGTCCACGGTATTACCGCTACCAAGGCGAGCGCAAGGAGGACCGCGTCGCCTTGGGTCACGTTCTTCGTGCCGTAGCGGAACGACAGAAGGAAGATGCCGCCCGTGAACACGGTCACGGCGGTGAGATTAATAGCCGCGTACCCGCCTCCGCCGTACCACAATCCCGCCGCCGCGATCGCAAGTGTCACGGTCCAGATGAGCCACGTGTAGGCGTGCGGCTTCGTGCGGCCCGCGAACATGTCCCGCACGTACGGGATATACGCCACAACCACGACCACAAACGCGGCTATGGAGAAGGCGAGCTTCAGGTCGAAATAGTCCGGCACCATGCCCGCAGTGTAGCGTCTTGCCCGCTCCGCGCACTCATTGCGGCTTCACAATGAATTTCTCTCTCAAACCCGCCTCACGCGCTCAAGTTATTTTCGTACCAGGGAACAGGTCGTCGAGGTAGGGCGAACGGACCGGTTCCGGAAGGAGGTGGGTCGCGCGCGGGGCCGCCGCGCCGTCGAGCGAAAACCAGATCTGCACGGGTCCGTTCTCGAATTCCGGAGACTCCAGATGGATGACGCCGAACCTGCCGCCACACACGAGCATGACGGCGTGAACGATCGCATACACGTTCGAATGTTCATCGAGCACGTTGATCCAGAAATCAAGCCTGTGAGCGGTCGTCGGGCTCAGTCGCTTCCGCCCGCCGAGCCCGAAACGAGCCCCGAGGCGAGCCACGTGCTCGCCGAGCGTGAGGCGCGAGCGCCGCGCTTCCGATGAATGGATGACCTTGATCGTTCGTTTCTTTTTCATGTTTTTGTTGTTAAGTGCAATAGATAAAAACGGCCTCCATGAGGCCGTTTGAAGATTTTGTGTCAGGATCTCGATTTCAGGGGAGACACATCGCAAACGGCCCCATGCCGGGAGAGCGTGCCATAAGGTTATTTGCGCGTGGCGCGTGGCGTATTGAATGCTTATGTTTCATGTTTTTGGATTCTCGCTCTTTCGCGGCAGTGCCGCGAATAGAGATTCCTCCTTCGAGCGCCCATCGGAGGGCACTCATATAGACATACCATTGTTTTGTGTCCTAAGTTTCAAAAATGAGCATGAAAAGCCCTGCCGTTCCGGCTCAAGACCCTGCGGATCGGAATTGCGCTTCGGTGTGGACGCCTTCGATGCGACCAAGGCACCTTATTGACCCCGGATAATTCGCCCCGCTCTGCTTTATACGCCGCAGGTGACGCGAAGCACGTGCTCTTTCCGTTCAGAAAGTTTGATTTCTGATTTCTTTCCGATGAGCGGCGCGCCGTTCCAGGTCACATCTGTGATAGAGCTCGACAGCTGTATCGAGAGGTCGAACGCGAGCGCGGAAAACGAAAGGACGCCCGGGGCGGTGCCGTCTACCGTGAGCAAAAGCGGAGGGAATACCGCCGTCGCCGTCCCATTGGTCGGGATTGGCCCGTTCGGGAGCTTCAAGCCCGGTATGGACACGGGAACCGCCGTCCTCGCGTCGATGGTCGCGCAGCCCGCGTTCTCGATTAAGACCGAGACCGCGGTCGTGTGCATGACGCCGACGACGACAGCGAACACGGTCGCGAGCGCCAAGGGCCCCTTCGCGGCCCCGAAGATTCTGCCCCACATCGAGGCATCATGCTCGCCGCTCTCGCTTTTCGCCGAGTCCATCTCTTTTTCCACTCGGGCGATCTCACTCGCGAGCTCCTCCTTGAACCGAAGGAATGCGAGCACGACCCTCTTCCGTTTTTTCTCTTCTTCAGTCCCTTCGGGTAGACGTTCCGCGGAAAGCGTCACCAAGTCGCCATCTGACAGCTGTTCAAGCACGCCCAGATTCTTGTCGTACTCCTTCAGGATGCCGTCGACGCGGGGGTTGAGCCCTGAAAGGAGACCTCCAACCGACCTCAGCTTCGCGATAGGGGCGCTTCCACTCGACAGGATCTCCATGACGGTCTGGAAACGCCTCTTGATTTCCGCACGGTCTTTTACTTCCATGCGGGCAGTATATCTTTTCTATCCGCTCCGTGCCCTCTTCGGGGACAGGATGATGGCGATGATGCCGATAATCTCTTTCATCGGTTCAGTATACGTTCCCCGGGCTTCTCGATCTCTCAATGCGTCATTTCCCGCGTCCGTAATATTCCTTGAGGAGCGCGACGTGCCCTTCGTATGTTTCCGAGCAATGGAAGCCGCGCTCGGCGTCGTGGAAGTAGTAGAAGCACGGCGTTTTTTTCGGGTTCAGGGCCGCGACGATAGCGGCGACCGAAGGATTCGCGATAGGTCCGGGAGGAAGCCCTCCGTTCTGGTAGGTGTTGTAGGCCGAGCGTATGTATTTGTCGCGCGAGCGGACTACCGGCCACCAGCCGTTCTTTCCGGTCGCCTTCGCATACTGGAGGGTCGCGTCTATCTGGAGCTTCATGTTTGCAAAGATGCGGTTCCACATGATGCCGGAAATGACGCGCATCTCATTCTCGTCGCCCGCTTCGCGCTCAATCATCGAAGCGATGGTGAGCGTTGTCGCGAGCGGCACGATGGCTTCCGTCGTGGTCGAGTACCGCGCGAGCACCTTCCGTTCGAAGCGATCCCGGAACATGTCTTTTAAGAGTTCGTTGCCGGTACCTCCTTCGACGGCGTATATGCCGGGGAAAATCCGCCCTTCCTCGAGGGGCGCGGGGTCGCTCCGCATCGCTTTCACGAATGAATCTTTTTCTGTGCGGCTCCACCGGAGCGCTCCTCCCACGGCTTCAGCGACCTGCTCTTTCCGGTAGCCCGGCTCGATGACAAGGATCGACGGGGCGAGCGGGGAGGCGAGAAGCTGGTACCACGGGGCTGCCGCGATAACGGCCGCGAGAACGTACATGAAGTCGCCCGCGTTCAGGGCGGCGGATGTGAGCGAGTAGTTGCCACGCGAAAGCGTCGCCTCGATCTCCGGGTTCTCGCTGATGGTTCGGGTCACCGGGTTGACGCTCACCGGAAAGGGAACGGGTTCCAGAGGTTCATGCTCCGGAATCCCGTCCGTGAGGACGAAGAGGGGGAAAAGGAGGATGAGCGTAATCGATGCCGCCCCGCCCGCGATAATGTAGAAAAGCCGGGAGAACGCAAAGCGGCCGATCCGTGTTCGCATCTCCACAGCATAATACCAGTCGCGATACAGCTCCTGATCCCGGGGGCTATACTGGACTCATGGATATCGAGTTGAACAAGGTCACGTGGTACTCGAAGCTCGCCGCGGTAGTTCTTTTCGTCGGAGTTTTCGGACTTGGCTTCTATCTTGGGAAAGAATACGAAACGGTATCTCCCGCCGCGACAACCACTCCCGAAGCGCCCGCAGCAGGCGCGGCATCGGGCAACACGACGCCCGCGACTCCTGCCGTCCCGAAGAGCGTTCCGGCTGAGCCGAAAGGAAATTACAAAGCGCTCGTGACCATGACCGCGACGGGATTTTCGCCGAATGTCGTCACCGTGACCGCAGGCGAGACTGTCCGGTTCGTGAACGGGACCAAAGGCACGATGCGCATCTACTCGAACACGAACCTCGGTTCTCCCACCTATCCCGGTTTCGACCAGCAGAAAAGTGGTGGCTCCGGTAGCATCTTCGATTTCCTCTTCAACAAGCCCGGCGTCTGGGGATACCACAACCTGAACGGGGACCCGAAGGTGACCGGAACGGTCATCGTGAAGGCGCAATAGTACCGGCTTTATTTTTTTCCGGTACCGCCTAATTCCAGCAGTCGACCCAGCCGCTGCCGCCGCACTTGAGCTGTTCGCGGAGGGAAAGGGCCCGTCTCTCACGGGATGAGCAGAATGTCCGGCACGGTGCAGGGAACCCTGCGGGAGCCGTTTCGCGATGTCAATCGTGAGGCCGTGACGCTTCGCGCGGTTCGGGTATACTTTCTCCATAGGGCGATTACCAGCCTTTTCACACACACACATGAAACGTGTCGTCACACTCGGATTAGCAATGCTTGTGCTCTCATTCGCCATCCCTTCGGCGCTCGCGCTCACTATCGAGGCGACAAGCGCGACGGAGGCTGGCGCAAGCACTAACACGGAAACGAGCGCTTCGGCATCCGGGTCCGCATCACTACGCACGAATTGCGACGGGGAGGCCAAGCCGGCTTTGGAGTGCCCCGTGGGCTACAGCGTCGGCTGTAATCCCACCGGGGGTTATCACTGGGGATGCGTCAGGGACGCCGCGGCGACTCAGACCGGAGCGACGGTCGAGGTTGACTTATCTATGCCGACCTTCGAGATAACCGTGGGCGCCGACGGCAAGGCGGATGTGGTAACCATTCCGGGCACGAGTGCCGGCGCGATGGGTTCCGGCGGGACTGGCAGCGGAGCAGGGAAAGTGCAGATGATGGACCCAACTTCCCGTCAAAGCGCACAGCTTGAGATCCTCAATAAGCCCGAAGTGCAGGCTGCCATTTACGTTGTCATTCCTACCGTTGGCGGCGCTGCTGAAGGAAAGAAGAAGGGTAATGTTGAATACGACTGGAAAGTGGAGGAGGGAGAGAGCGCTGCGGCTTCGGACATGTTCCTCAAATTCCCTCCGATAAATGGCGAGTCTAAGGAAAGTGGCGAAAAGGGCGGAACGGAAGACATCAATATCGGTATCGGAGAATTACAGGAAGGAAAGCCGAAGGCGATAGTCATTGTAGGCTCCAAGGTGAGGGCCTTGTCCCAAGAGCACATAAATGAGATCAAGAACGTGGCGCCGAAGTCAGCCGCGGAGGTCAAGACCGAGGCCGACCTCGCGCTCTTCGCAGCCGCGACCGCGGCAGACGACCGGCCGACGGAAGAAGTCGCATTCTACTACGGGAAGATAGTCGTAAAGTATGAGGCGCAAGGGAAACTATTCGGCTTCCTTTCGCACGCGTTCACTGAGACGGTGACGCTCGACATGGACGCCGATGGCCTCGCTCGCGTCAAAGTGAAACTACCCTGGTACAGCTTCGTCCTTTCTCCGGCCGTATCCGTGAAAGAGATGGAAACCGAAACGACGCAAGCGGATGAAGGTCATAAAAAATGGATAGAAATCCTGTCGGTCGGTGTCGGGGCGTCAATCGAGACACAGGCCGCGGCTCACGCACAAGCGTTCACTTCGCTCTCGAACGTCCTTAAAACGAAGCACGACACCGCGAAGAACTCTATCGGGAACATCCGTTAAGAAGCGCGTCACGACAGGGAAGACAGGAGAAACCCAGCGACCGCACCTACGGCGATCGCGGCACCGCCTGTCGCGACCATCCGGACGACGCTTTTCATGACGTGCACTTTTGCGATGCGTGCGCTCGCGAAGCCGAGCGCAAGGAGCGTCGCAAGGGAGAATCCTATCGAGACGATAAGGGCCGTACCCACTGGCCACACGAGATAGGCGAAGAGCGGGATGAATCCGGAGACAAAATAGGATACGAACATCACGGCTCCTGAGACGATGCTGCTTTTCTTCGTCGTGTCGACGTGGCTTGTGTATTCCTCGGCCGATTCTTCGGCGAGGAAGCTTCCCGCCGCCATCGAGAAGGCCTCTACGAAAATGAGAATGACGCCGGTCAAGAGAATGGTCTCGCGCGGGACCCCCGCGACTGCGATACCGGAAAGGAGACCGACGGTCGATACCACGCTGTCCTCAACGCCGAAGATGAAATTCCTGAAATACGATATGAATGCTTTTCTTTTGAACATGCGTTTTAATCGTCTACACGCTCTTTCTCTTTCCGTCTCATTCCGCTTGTTTTTATCCTGCTCTCCGCGAATTTCGTCCAGCTGAGGACTCCTATCGCGGCGAGAACCGCTTCTTTTTCTTCGCCACTCAGTGGGTGTGCTTTCACGAGGCCCGTGAGCACCTCGGCGGCCTCCTTGTCGTCCATAGGTGCATTCTAGCCCACTTATGCACATGATACATAATGAAACTATGCGGAAATTTCTCGTAGAGATCTGGTACTTCTTTATCGCCAATCTACGCGCCAGTTATTTTGGCGCATTCCTGCTCTCCATATTCCTGTTGACTGAAGTGATAACCATTCCGCTCATTAGCCGATACGACTTTATTTTTCTTGCCGCAATCGGTTTTCAGATATGCGCACTGGTATTTCGGTTTGAGCGTTTCAAAGAATTCTTTGTCATCATTGTTTTTCATATGCTGGCGACAGCCATGGAGTTGTTTAAAACACATCCTGCAATCGGTTCATGGATGTATCCGGATATCGGAAGCGCGATCTTCGTGCTTGGTACGGTGCCGTTGTTTTCGGGCTTTCTTTACTCGGCGGTCGGGAGTTATATTTCACGGGCATTTCTGTTTCTCGAGCTCTCCTATGAACATTTCCCTCCCTATTTTCATCTCTGGATACTCTCAGCTCTCATTTATCTGAATTTTTTCACGCATCACTTTTTCTATGACCTGCGCTATCTTTTGTTTGCCTACATACTCGTCCTCTTTTTCAAAACCACGGTGCATTTTCAGATGCATCGCAAGCAGCACACTATGCCGTTCCTGCTGGCCGCATTTTTGACCGCTCTATTCGTCTGGATAGCGGAAAATATCGGTACCTTCACCAACGTTTGGCTCTATCCGAGCCAGCTCGAGTACTGGCATCTTGTGTCGTTTAACAAAATCGGTTCTTGGTTTCTCCTGCTTGTCCTGAGTTTTGCGCTTGTTTCCATTATCTATCGGGACAAGTTACAAAAGGCCAGGAACTAACTCCGGCGGTAAAGTCGCTTCGCTTTGTTTTCCGCCGTTCGCATCCTTAGTCTGGTATACTCATACGTGTATGCCAGATACGCGAACCTATGCGGACAGAAGGGAATATCTCAAAAAAGCGGTTATAGCGCGAAGAAGAAAGATTCGGCGTATGGCTATCGAGCACGGTGGAGGGAATTGTCAGCTTTGCGGCTACTCAAAGTCGATTCGTGCGCTCGCATTTCATCACCGTAATCCATCTGAGAAAGATTTCAGCTTATCGGATCGAGGACTCACGCGCTCATGGGAAAAGACAAAAAAAGAAATCAATAAATGCGTCCTCTTATGCGCGAATTGCCACGCCGAAGTTCATGATGGCTTGGTAACTCTTCCGCGACGGCGGGTTGGCAGGCAGGGCGTTTCTCGCTAGAATACTCCGCAGTTCCTTGACAGTACTCATAGACCTTTTTGCTCCGGTGTAGCTCAATGGTAGAGCAGCTCCCTGTCAGCAAGGCAGCTTTTCCAAGGAATTGGAATCGGAAATTTCGGGATATCGGTGAACCCTTCGACACGCTTCGGGGTAAGTGCCCCGCGGGTCATGGCAACACCGAGGGAACCGCTGTTATCATATATGATATCAGTGGGCGCCGTAGAGACTAGATACCGGAACGCCCAGAACGGGCGATGATATAGTCCACGCCTTTAGGAAACTAAGGGAAACAGTGTAAGGAGTTGGTTGTAGGTTCGAGTCCTA
>CAYHKM010000002.1:0-38986 GCA_964357285.1 uncultured Candidatus Saccharibacteria bacterium | reverse complement strand
TGTCGGGGCCCGGACCGCTTTGCGCGTCGGGAGGAAATTCGTTGGTGCCCTCCACTTCGCGCTCATCAACTTCGGATTCGTCCATGCCGAAGTAGTGTGCGATCTCGTGCCAGATGGTATCCCGAACGATGACGCGCACCCGCCTCTTCATGGGTTCCGTGAAGGTTTCCGTCTTCCCCCACGCGGGGTCGATGCCTGCTTCATGGCGGGCTTCTTCAAAAATTGGTTCGCGGTAGATGGTAATGGTGTCCGGCATCGTGGGACCGACGCCGTAGCCGTCGCCCCGCTCCGTCCGCGGGATGCCACGATAGAGGCCGAGAAGGGTGTCGCCCTGCCCGAGCCCCTCCGCTTTCCGGGTCGCTTCGTCGGGTTCTGCTTCTACCAAAAGCGCGACGTTCTTCACCTTGGAGCGGAATTTCTCCGGCACCAGCGAGAATGCTTCCGCGACAATCGCTTCGAATTCCTTCGGCGTCATGCTGAAACCCGGGCGAGCTTGTTTACGATGGCGATGTCCGGCGTCCCCTCCCCGTCCACGTAGGCCGCGACGACGCCGATGCGGTAGTCGGGCGTGCCGAGCGCGGGGGCAAGCATATCGAAAACTGAGCGCACCGCGGCCTCTGCAGAACCGAATGCAAGCGGCACTTGAAGCGGTTCGCCTACAAACGAAGGCGTCGGCTTTGCGTCAGGTCCGGCGTAGGTCGCGATGTAGGAGCCGGACCCGTCCTGTAGAGGCACGCTCCACGCGGAGCGATTGATGCCTCCGTTGTCGGTCCGGACAATATGGAGCGCGGCATCCTCTGCAGGACCGAGAACGACGCAGCCGGTGATGCGCGGCGTCTTATGCTCGTCCGGTTCGTATGTTTCGTCTGCGAGGACGTTCGCGAGATAGTTTTTCGCGTTCATCCCCTCGAACGCGAGCGAATCGACGCGCTCGATCTGATTGCCGTTCGCCGAGACGATGCCGTTTTCGAAGATGCGCACCGCCGGATATTCGAGAAGGTCGGGATTTCCCTCGATCGCGACCGTCGCATCGACCGCCGTCATGTAGACGCCGTCACCCTGCTCGACGAATTCGCGCCTCAGGGACGATGGCGAGCGCCCGGTCGCGCCGTAGATGACGACCGCGGCACCTCGATCCTTTCCCACGATGATGAAGCGCCCCGGATACCGCTTGTCGGCGAAAAAATTCTTCATGTTGGCCATACTGTAGCAAGAATCCGGTCGACCTGTCGATGGAGCTCCTCGACCGTGCCGTCGTTTTGGATCGCGAAGTCGGCGAGCGCCATCGAAGCGGGAATGTTCATCCGGCCGGGTTCGCGCCCTTCGGACTCCCGCTTCTCATCGAGGAGGAACCGGTCGAATGAGACGCGGTCGGTATCGCTTGCGCGCCAGAGGATCCGCTCGTACCGGACCTTGGAGTCCGCGTCGACCGAGATGAGGATGGCTCCCTTGCTCTTCAGCGATTCGGCTTCCCCGACGGCGCGGACCGATTCGATAACCGCGTCCTTCCCTGCTTCTTCCGCGCGGGCGTACAAGGTATCGATGACGTAGCTCGGGCCGTTCATCCCGCGCAGGCTTTCGCCGACCGCGGTCAAAGAGTCCCGGTTCCGGGGCATCCCGCGCCGCATCACCTCTTCGTAGAGCAAATCCCGGGCGGAGTAGTGGGAGAATCCTTTCTCTGTGAGATGCTGCACCACGGTCCCCTTCCCGGAGCCGAGCGTTCCCGTAATCCCGATGACGAGCATGCGCGGATTATAACAAGGACTACTCTTCGTTCTCTTCCGCCATAAAGCCGCCGGCCTGAAGCTCCCATAGTTTCCGATACAAACTTCCTTCTTTTGCGAGGAGCTCATCGTGCGAGCCGTCTTCGATGACGCGTCCGCCATCGATGACGACGATGCGATCCATCTTGCGGATGGTGGAGAGGCGATGGGCTATCACGATGGTCGTTCTCCCCTTCATCAGGGTTTCGAGAGCGTCCTGGATGAGAGCTTCGGAGCGTGAATCTAAGGACGACGTCGCTTCATCGAGGACGAGGATAGGGGCGTTTTTGAGGATGGCACGAGCTATAGCGACGCGCTGGCGCTCGCCTCCGGAGAGTTTCACACCCCGCTCGCCGACGTAGGTTTTGTACCTCTCGGGAAGGGAATCGATGAACTCATCGCAGTGGGCGAGCTCTGCCGCCTTCATGACCTCGGCGTCGGTAGCCCCCGGACGGCCGTACCGGATATTCTCCATGAGAGTCCGATGGAAAAGGATCGGGTCCTGAGGGACCAAGGATACGTTTAAGCGGAGACTGTCCAAGGTGGCCCTCCGGGCGTCCTGTCCGTCTATGAGGATGCTGCCGGCAGTGACATCATAGAGCCGCATAAGAAGTCGCACGATGGTCGTCTTTCCAGCGCCGGAGGGGCCCACGAGAGCGACCTTCTGGCCGCCGGGGACCGCGAGCGACACGCGGTCGAGGACCTTTCGCGTCGCCTGGAAGTTGAACGATACGTTCTCGAAGCGGATAGCACCGGAGGAAACCGCGAGCGGCTTCGCGCCCGGAACGTCCCTGATCTCGTGCGGAAACGTGAGTATCTGGACCATCTCTTTTGAATCCGCAAAGGCCTCATAGACAATGCGGACGATGCGCCCGAAATCCCAGAGTCGTATCGCAAGCTGGATGACATAGACCTGTATGAGGACGAACGTACCGGCAGACACGGCCCCTTGCCCCCACAACTCGGCCGCGTACGCGAATATCGCGAACTCAACGATGATGATGAGTCCGGCCTGTACCGCATCAAAAATTGCGCCGAGGTTCCAGACCGTGAGCGTTGCACGCGCCTGCTTCCCCGTGACGTCCCTGTAGACACCGGACTCATCGCGGTGCGAGGCAAAGAGTTCGACCGAGCTCTGATTCCCCAGGATGTCGGCGAGGGTGCCGGTCGCGACCGAGTCCGCGGCGGAGGAGGCGATGTCGTACTTCAACTTCCAGACGGAGAACGCGAGGTTGAATGCGGTGAAAATGCCGATCCAGACGATGATGACGAGAGCGAGAAGAGGTTCTACGGACCATATGACGATGATCGATCCGACGATGGCGACCACGAGCGGGAGCACGTTGAAAAAGAGCGCGTCGAGGAGGTGCTCGAGTGCCCGGGCGAAACGGTTCACCCGCTGCACGAGGGAGCCGACGAAACTGTTCGAGAAGAACGAATGCGAATGACGGATGAGGTAGTCGAACGATTGCTCCCGAAGGCGCGCCATGCCGAACACCTGGACGTAGTTCGAACCCCAGAGACCCAATCGGAACATGAACCACTTCCCCGCATTCAAGGCGAAGATGATGCCGACGATACCGATGAGAGCAGGCACGACGACCGAAGGGTTTTCGGCGCCGGCAACCGTGTCGAAAAAGTCCTTGTAGAAGAGCGGTATGACGATGTCTGCAAGATTCCCCGCGAGGAACGCGGCAAGGATGCCCCAAAAAAGCCACCGTTGAGGGCGTATTCCGCGCCACACGGCGGCAAGGACGTCAAAAATCCCCACATCGGGGTATTCGGTATTCCGCATGGAATTATTGTACCACAAATCCGCGCCGGTCACAAATCAGGGCGAAGAGGCGGGAGTGTCTACCGTATCGAACCGGGCCTGGATAGAGCCCGCGATGCGCGCGAGGAGCTGCGCGCGCGCGTCGATAACGGGACCACCGGGCGGAATCGCCTTCATGGCCGCCTCGACCTCATCAGTCAGGATTTGCTTCGAAACGTAGGTTTGGAGGAAGAATTTGTACCATGGGAACCGGACGACGATGCGCGATTTCAGGTCCGCGGCGTCCGGATTCACCTCAATGCGGATGCGGTAGATGATGGGGATGAAGGCGAACAGGTTCCCTCGCGCGCGGTACGAGATGTGGAGCGTGCCACCCGCAAGCGTTATATCGTCGATGCCGGGGTTCTTGAGAGCCGTCGAAGCCGCGACCAAAGCGAAATCCTGTCCAGTCTGGAGCGCGCGTGCCGCACGCGAGAAAAAATCGCCGAACTCCTCGAAGCCGGGAATGGAAATCCTCCTGACCCCACGTGCGGCAAGGGCTCTCCGGACCGCGTCTCCGTCGATGCTCACACTCCACGCCCCTCCCCCGGCGTCTTTTATCGAAATCGCCTGATTCCCCGATAGTGTACCGAGAAGGTCCGCCGCATCGGCCTCTTCGGAGGCTCCCTCTTCCCCTCCGGTGCTCGGGCTACTGCCATCTCCGTCCCCGCTTCCGCTTCCGTCCGTGGGCGAATAGTTGATGATGACTGAGTCGATGCCGGACGAACCCGAGGCCCCGCCACCCTCCTCGCCCGAGCCCGAGCCCGAGCTGCCGCCGTCCCCTGTCGGGCCGTTTCCATCGCCCACTCCGGGCCCGTCGGAGAACCCTTCACCCCCGGTCGGGTATGTCGTCGAACCGCCCGCGAGATCGATGAAGGTCGAATTGTTCTGGATGACGCCCAGCGCTTCTGCTGAAGCGCTCGGGATAACGAGCGCCGCGAGCGCGAATGCGAGCACAAAACTCCTCACCATGCCGCCATTAAAACACACACCCCGCTCTCGTGAGCGGGGTGTGTGAGGGGGAGCGTCAATTTTCCACGAACTCCACGTCTGAAGGAACCGAGAACTTGCCCTTGTCCACGGTCCACGGCGCGCACTTGTACGCGTAGGACTGCCCCATGGTGACCTGCGTCCCCGAGGTCGGCGCGTAGTCAGGCCCGGTCGAGGTTTCTGTTATCTTCGTCTTGAAGCCCATTGGGGATTCCGAAGACCAGATGTAGGTGTAGCCTCCGTCCTGCACCATGTACGTCTTTACAGTCATACTCGCTGAAGGGATGGCGCTCGTGAATTCGCCGCTTATCTGATACCCGGCGACGTAGACCGTACCGGATGAGCTCGCGTCCGCAGTGTCCGACGTGAAGGTGCATTGGTAATTCCCGCCGCGCTTTGCGAGCTCGCCGATTGATCCCGTGAATTCGTCCGAGGCCGTCTCTTCTTCCATGGAGCCGCTCTTCTCCTCCGGCATGTTTCCTGACGGAGCCATAGCGCTTCCACCGAGGAAATACCAGAGGCCACCGAGAACCACGACGGCCCCCACCGCTATCGCGATGTATTTCGTTTGCATGAGTGGATAGATGCTACAGGCTAATTACTTCATACTACCCTGCCCTACGGTAAGGCGCGATACGCGATACATGGAGAAAAGGAGCACGGCCGCGGCGGCATACTGCCCCCACGTGAGCAAGGTCCCGTAGAGGAAGTAGTCAATGACGACGGCGGTCATGGGGAACGCGAGTTCGACGATGGTCGCGATCGATGCGGGGGTTTTCTTGAGCCCGCGGTAGTAGATCCAGAGCGCAGCCATGCCGGTCGTGAGGGCTATGACGACGAGGGTCAGGAGTTGCGGGACGGTGACGGCGGTAAGGGATGCTCCCGCATTCATGAAGAAAAGGAAGAGGAGTGCGAGAGGGGCTGTGATGAGGAATCGGAGCCCTGTGATGAGCGTGTTCGAGTGGCCGAGGAGTGTGTAGCGCGAGAACGCGGTCGACGAGCCCCACGCGACGGCCGCGAGGAGCGCATAGAGCGCTGCGGCGACGTAGGCGCCTCCTTCGCCGAAATTCACGACGCCGCCCGGGAACGTGACAAAGTAGCCGGCAATAAGTGCGAGCGCTCCCCAACCGAAGTATGCGGGGCTCACGCGCTCCTTGAGGACCAAGGCGGCGGTCGCGATGGTGAATATCGGCTGGAGTTTTTGCACGAGAAATACGACGGAGAACGCGATGAACTGTATTTTGAGGAGCGCGGTCGTGAAGAAGAGCGTCCCCAAGACTCCAGAAAGAAGGGACACGAGTCCGATCGCGCCCCACTCGCGCGGCGCGAGGGTTTCCTTCCGCATGAGATGGAAGAGGAAGGGCGTGAGGATGATGAGCCCTATCAGGTGTTCGTAAAAGACTATGGTGATGGGCGGGAGGTCATAGAGCGTGCGACGAAGAACCCCGTCGACGCCCCAGAGGACCGCGGCGATGAAGATGAGGAGCGGACCCGAAAATATGCTCTGCATGGATGTCAGTTAACCATTAAAAAACCCCGCTCTTCGGGGTTTAGCGCAGCAGGCGCCTTTTGGGCGTCTCCGTTCCCTCTTTCATCCCGACTGTACCCTCCGACTTCGCTCAGGGTTCTGAGCCAAGTCGAAGGACGGTCGGCTCCGGAATCTCACCGGATCGTGAGCCAACGTAACGTCGGCTCTCGCGGGCTCTCACCGCCGATTGGGATTTGCACCCGACCCCGAAGGAACTTTTTAATTATAGCAAAACAAAAGCCCCCTTCGGGGCTTGTAACACTTTGAAGGACTTAGAGTCCGAACCCTACATGCGGAGATCCTTTTATAGAGGGGATGTGGCGGTTCGGTGTTTTGAAACATGCCTGCACAGCATCTCCCTTTCCGGACGCGATTTGTTGTGCGATTTGACCAACGCTGTCTAAACTATTATGTCGCTCATCTGCCATATATTTTATGGTATTAATTATATTGTAAATTCCATCACTTGTCAAGATACAAAGCCGGCCGCAATTAGGATTTTCGGCGCGTCCTGGTCGCCGTTTCGGTTGCCTGCTCAAGGAATCCGAAGAACGCGCCACTCCCCACGTACCAGAAGGTATGGATAGCGATCGCATAGTACACGCCGCCTTCGACGTAGAGGATCAAGAACGGGAACACGAACGCCCACAGGGTCGCGAAAATGGAGAAATACAGCGCCCAGATAGCCTTGGTGATGAAGAAAAGATGCACGTGCGAGAGAAGGAAGATGCCGGCGAAAACAGGCACCAAGGTTTCCAAGGGAATGCCGGAGCGCGCCATGATGAGGAGGAGGATGCCGGCTACGAGCTGTTGAAAGATGACATCGCCCGTCTTCGAAAGTAGGTACTTGTCCTCGATGAGGAGGAACTGCTGGTCAGGGTGTGCGCGCGCAAACCGCGTCGGACGCCTTTCCCGCTTCTCGAGCTGGTCGTACACCCAGGGATTGAGGACGGTCACGACCGCGAGGCACGCGAACACGCTCACGACGGAGTGCGTTGTGAAGAGCTCGACGGCGTACGCCCAGAAGAGAACAGCGACCGCGAGCGCGGTCCCGATGAAATAGAGGAACGTGAGCGCCGGATTCTTCACGAACGACATATGGAGCCGCCGATTGAGGATATAGATGAACGTGAGCCGGTTCGCCACCAGCACGAAAAACAACAGGAGTCCCTCGACAAAAAGCGTCATGGGCTGATTATACTCTTCGCGCCCTTGCAAAACCCTAGACGTTATCCTTTCTCCTCGCCCGCGCTCGGTCGTTCTCGGTGAGCTGCTGTTTGCGGAGTCGGACCGACGAGGGGGTTATCTCAAGATACTCGTCTTCGCTCATCACCTCGAGCCCCCGCTCGATGGTGAGCTCCCACGGCGGGGTGAGCGTTATCGCCTCGTCGGAGCCCGAGGCCCGCATGTTCGTGAGCTGCTTCCCTTTGGTGGGGTTCACCATGAGCTCCTCCCCTTTCGAAGTATTGCCGACCACCATGCCTTCATAAACCTCGGTCTGTGGTCCTATATAGAGAACCCCGCGGTCTTGGAGATTCCACAAGGAAAATCCGAGCGCTTTCCCCGCCGCCATCGAGATCATGGAGCCAGTCGCGCGCTTCTTCACATCGCCTTCGAAAATCCGGAACCCGACAAAGCGCGAGGAAAGGATGCCCTCACCCCGGGTGTCGATGATGAATTGGGAGCGATAGCCCAAGAGGCCCCGCGTCGGCCCTTCGAATATCATCCGGACCTGGTTTCCGTGAACGATGAGGTTCTGCATCACAAAGCCCCTCATGCCCAGCCGCTCGATGACCGGCCCTTTGTATTCCTGCGGCGTGTCAATGATGGCCTCCTCGAATGGTTCCGTGCGCACTCCGTTCTCTTCGTGGAAGATGACCTTCGGTTGCGACACCATGAGCTCGAATCCTTCGCGGCGCATGTTCTCGAGAAGTATCGAGATATGGAGCTCGCCCCGACCGGAGACCTTGAACGATTCCGCTGACGAAAGATCGACCTTGAGCCCGACGTTCACTTGAAGCTCCCGCTCCAGGCGCTCCCGTATCTGCCGTGTCGTGACGAACTTCCCTTCACGCCCAGCGAACGGGCTCGAGTTCGGGAAAAAATCGAGGACGATGGTCGGCTGGTCTATCCCTATCGCCGGGAGCGGGGCAGCGCTTTCGTCGGAGGTTACGGTGTCGCCGATGTAGATGTCAGGGAGCCCCGCGATCATGACAATGTCGCCCGAGGACGCCGATGCGGCTTCCTCGCGCGCGAGGCCTTTGAAGCTGAACATCTTCGTTATCTTCCCGGAGCGGGTTTCGACGCCTCCGGCTTCGGCCTTCTTAACGAATACGCTCTGGCCGTTTTCGATGGTTCCCTGATGGATGCGCCCGATGGCCATGCGTCCGAGATAGTTGTCGTAGGCGAGGTTGAAGGGTTGGAACATGAGAGGGGCGTCCGCGGACGCGGACGACGCGGAGGGAACGCGCTCAAGAATGGTATCGAGAAGCGGCGTGAGGTCTTTCGAATCCTCATCGAGCTTCCGCTTCGCGATGCCCTGCTTCCCTATTGCGTACACGACGGGAAAATCGGACTGCTCGTTCGAGGCGCCGAGCTCCAGGAAAAGCTCTAAAACCTGCTCCTCGGTCCGCGCGGGGTCCGCGGCCGGCTTGTCTATCTTATTTACGACCACGATGGGTCGGAGGCCAAGCTCGAGGGATTTTTTGAGGACGAATCGGGTCTGCGGCATCGGCCCCTCCTGCGCATCAACGATAAGGAGGACCGAATCGATGGAGCGGAGGACCCGTTCGACTTCGGAACCGAAATCGGCGTGGCCGGGGGTGTCGACGATGTTTATCTTGGTGCCTTTGTAGAAAACGGCGGCGTTTTTTGCATAAATAGTGATGCCGCGCTCCTGCTCGAGCTTGTTCGAGTCCATCGAAACTCCCTCCTCGGCGGCGCCGGTTTGCCGGAGGATGGCATCCGTAAGTGTCGTCTTTCCGTGGTCGACGTGCGCGATGATGGCGATGTTCCGTATTTCCATAAAAAGAAAGGCCCTGCGGGGCTCTCGTCAAAGTACCTCGATGCTCGTGAATACGCAATCAGGTGAGGAACAATTACAAAAACACTCCGCTTTCGCAGAGTGTTTTTCTGTTATCGATCTATGGGACCAATAAGCACGAGGGGATCATCGGACATGCCGAGAAAGATTCCCGGATTACGTGTTTCTTTCCTCAGGATAATTGTACCTGCTTTATTTCGCATTAAGCCCGGTGCCCTCCATGGTTTTGGAGCATTGGCAAACGATCTGGTATCGCTCATATGCTAGCAATTTAGCATATATATAGAATTTGTCAATGACCCGACCCCAACGTTGATTAAGCCTTATATTGAGCCAGATTTTTCTCAATACGAGTAGCCATATCGCCAGAATGCTTCTCGAACTTCTTTCCCGAGAGCTTCTCATAGATGTCTATATAGCGGCGGGAGAGCTCGAGGACCATGTCCTCCGGCGCCTCAGGGAGAACCGCATCCTTGTACGGATCGCAGTTCTGTTTGAACCAGATGCGGAGGAATTCCTTATCAAACGCCATCGGCTCCTCCCCTTTTGAAAGGCGCTCGGCGTAAGAATCTTGAAGCCAGTAGCGCGAGTTGTCGGGCGTGTGAACTTCGTCTATGAGTATGACCTTGCCTTCGTGGAGCCCGAACTCATATTTGGTATCGACCAAGATGAAACCCTTTGATGCCGCGTGTTTCTGTCCGAGCGCGAATAACTCCAAGGCGGTCCGCTGCATCTCCGCCCATTCCGCCTCGGTCGCGAGGCCGCGCGGAACGATGTCGCCCAAGTCCAGATTCTCGTCGTGCCCGGCTTTGGTGGTCGGCGTGATTATGGCGCGCGGCAGAGGTGTGTTCTTCTTGAGGCCATCGGGTAAAGTGATGCCCCCGAAGTCACGCTTCCCCTTTTGATAGCTCGTCCAGATAGAGGTATCAGTCACGCCCGTTAGATATCCGCGAACCACTACTTCGACCAAAAACGGCTTTGCTTTTTTTGCAATAACGACATTCGGGTCCGGAACTTCGATGAGGTGGTTCGGAACGATGTTCTTCGTCACACCGAACCAGAACTCGGAGATAAGGTTTAAAACTGCCCCTTTTTCGGGGATGTGCGCGATGATGCGGTCGAACGAGGAGTGCCGGTCGGTCGTCACAATGATGAGCCGGTCTTTTTGCGCGTAGATATCACGCACCTTCCCCTGCGTACGCTCACCGAGCCCTTTGAAATTTGTCTCCCGAAGAACGTCCATGTGGTTCAGCGCAAATCGTACACCAGCTCCTGCCCGTGCTTCTCCCCGCCACGGCTCACGATGGTGAGTTTCGGCTCCTTCACGATTTCGCCGGCAAGCTTCGCCGAAACTCCTTTTTCCTTCGCGTGAGCGAGGACCGCGTCAGGGTCCGGCGTTATGAGCGCCATCCCCTGCCCCATGTTCCACGCGCGATATGCGTCGCGGTCCGACACGTTGCCGAGCTTCTGGCTGTAGGCCATGACCTCCGGCGGCTCAAAGAGGTCATAGAGCCGCGCTCCAAGCTTCGACGGGCGGAGCGCCCGCTCAAGCTTCTCGGGGATGCCGCCGCCGGTCACGTGAGCAACACCGTGGAGGGGCGACACGCCTTCGGTCGCGAAGCCGCCATGGAGACCCACAACGAATCGCGAATAAATGACCGAGGGCGTGAGGGCCGCCATGCCGAGCGTGGAATCCCCGAACTTCGCCTCGTGCCATCGCTCTCCATGGGCATCCGCGAAAATGGAGCGCACCAGCGACCAGCCGTTACAGCGGAATCCCTCTTCCTTGAGGACGACGACCGCGTCGCCCGGCTTCGGTTCGCTCCCTGTAAGGAGCTTGTCTTTCCGCGCAAACCAGACGCATGCGGCTCCCCAATGGAATGGGAATTCGCCATACCCGGCCATATGAGAGCCCATCTGGGCTATCTCACCGTTCACGATGGCGACATTGGCCGCCTCCGCTGCCCGTACGTACCCTTCGGCGAGTTCACGGATGATGGGGAGGAACTTCTGATCGGTTCCGAGCGATTTCACGTCGAGCGTGGTTCCCACGAGGACGGGTTCGCCGCCCCGGAGGACCGCGTCGTCGCACACCATCGCGAAGACGTCGAATGCGATGGTGTCATACTTTCCGACGCGCTCGGCGATCTCCACCTTCGTTCCCGCGGTGTCAAATCCGACGGAAAAGAAACTATCGGGCGGGAGATTTCCGACCGCGATCATCTTGAGAGACGCGAAATCGTTGAACGGGGTCACTATCTCACCCAAGAGGTCCTTCCGGTTCTTGAACGTCCGCTTCGAGGCCTCATACATGATGCGTGAGGCTTCCGCCTCGACCTCGATATCGACTCCGGAAAGGGCGTACGCGTCGCTAGACATGCGAACAGTTTATCACGGTCACTTTCGCTATTTTCATGCCCTCTTCTGTTGTTCTGCCGTAAATACGCCTGTAATTCGTTTATTCGCGCGAATAAGCGAATAGTTAAAGACTACAAAAGACTGATGATGCGTCGCGCGGATTCAGGGATGTGTGCCACAAGAGAATAGAACATCTGCAAACTTCTCTGTTCTCGATCCACGATCCCCGCATTTGAAAGAACACTAAGATGTTTTGAGGTTGCTTTGAAAGAAAGTTTTATCTCTTCTGCTATGTCGCCCACTGAAGACTCTTTCTGCTTTTTAAGAAATTTGAGAATAAGAAGGCGACGACGATTCGCGAGCGCTTTCATCACTTTCTCCATCTCCTTTTCCGTCATGTAGAACTATTCTACCATTCGCGCGAATTAGAGAATGAAAGCAAGATAATTAGTCAGATGAGCCCGTTTTCTTCCATATACTTTTTGAACCCGCGCTCCTCTATCTTTTGAGCCTTCTCGACGACTTCTTTCTCCATCTTCTTCTTGTACGCGATGACCTTCGCGCGCACGGCCTCGTCGCCCGTGCCGATTATTTCCGCCGCAAGGATGCCGGCGTTCTTGGCACCATTTATCGCGACACACGCGACTGGAACGCCCGGTGGCATCTGTACAATCGCAAACAAGGAGTCGATGCCGCCCGAGGTGGAGCTCTTTATGGGAACGCCGATTACCGGGAGCGGCGTGAACGCGGCCAAAACGCCCGGGAGATGCGCCGCGACTCCTGCGCCCGCGATGATGACCTTGAGTCCCTTCTCGTGGGCCGTCCTTCCGTATTCAGCGACATGCTCCGGGGCTCGGTGCGCGGAGAGGGCGGTCACCTCGCTCGCGATGCCGAACTCTGCTTCAAGGACCTCGGCGGCGTCCTTCATGATCTTGAGGTCCGAATCCGAACCCATGATGATGCCGACGAGCGTAGGCGAGGAGGTACTGAGGTCAGCAGATCCGAATGCACCGACAACCTTACTCATGCGCCGATTTTACCATGATGGTTAGAAAATGCTGTCGCCCACTTTGATGTTTTTCTCTTTCGCCACATTGCCGCCTAGAATCGTGAGCTCTAGGAATCTGCGCTCCCCTTTCCCCGAGCCGATTCCTGACGAACCGATAGTGAGTGCGAGCACGCCATGCGGCACGCCAGCGAGCTGACGATAGAGCGGCAGAGGACCGAATTTGGTCTGGATAGTGGCAAGGGGCCCACTACGCGGTCCTTTCGCCCCGGCAGCTTCTTGGGCACGCAGTTCTTCGGGGGTTATCGCCGACGAAAAGCCAAATTCTTCCGCGACGAGAGTGGTCTTGCAGTTGCCGAAATTGTCCACCAACCACACGCCGCGCGGCGCGTCTTCGAATGTTTCGATATCGCGATCCGTTCCGGCCGCCTTACCTTCCCTTAGGAGGAAGGCTCCTATCCGAGGCAGATATTCGAGACTTTTGAATTGGGTGTGGAGTGTCTGTTGGATTTCTGCTTTTGATATCAGTCCCTTTTGGTGCATGCGGCGAAGCGTTCTCGGAACATCAAGTTCACGAACCGTATCCGCAAGGCCAAGTTTCTTTACGAGAGAAAGAGCGGCCCCATCCAGAGAGGCGACAACAATGACGTTTTTGTACCAGAAATAGCCGTAGCGCGCCCCATTTGCAGTGTGGCCGCTCTTTCCATTCTCGTTTCGAGGCGCAATGTGAACGCATAAGACTCCGGGATTATCTTTGAACGCGTCGAGTTGATCGATGAGGTGTCCAGCAGCCTGCAGGCGATTCGTGTCGCCGTCCAGGGCTTCGGGCGCTGTGAGTCCTACATAATTCACCGAACCACCCGTGATGCCCGACATTCTCGTCTGTTGCCGACCTACAGCGTTGTCGTCCGTGCAATCGCTGATTATGGTCGTCGGGGTGCCGCGGCGTGACTCTCCGAGAAAATTCCGCCAGCGGTTCTTATTTCGCCACGCAAGATAGCGGGACCAGAGGGTTGCCCTGCCCTCCTGTTTTACCGGTTTCGGTTCGCGTATCGGTTCCGCCATGATGTCCAAGAATCAATAAAAAAGCCCTCGTTCGGGACGAAGGCTGATTCTCGGATGAGGGCTTTGGACTAAATTAGGTGTAGCGCAAAACCAGCCTTCGCATGAGCATCATCATCGCCATCATCATGCTGCTAGTCTGTGCGGGATTCATATTCTTGCACCGTACCAAAGCTGCAGCTGGGCGTCAACGGCCATGGAAATACGCAACACCGTTCCGGAAAATCTGTATGCCGGGGCCATGCTTCGGGAGCTTCTTGCCGGAGCGCTTCAGCTTCTCGTTCGTGAGATTCCAGTTCGGGAGCTGGGTCGGGAAAAGCGCACGGTCGGGGTGGGGCATCAAGCCGAAGACGCGCCCCTCATGCGCGAGGACTCCGGCGATGTCCTCCATAGAGCCGTTCGGGTTCGCCGGAAGATTTTGGTAGCGGGCCATCTCGCCTTTCACGTACCGCAAAGCGACCTGCTTGTTTTTCTTCAAGTCCGCAAGGAGCTTCTTCGAGCCCACGTACTTCCCCTCTCCGTGTGCGATGGGTGCGGAAAGTGTTTTGATGCCCTTAAGCCACGGGCTCTCGCCTTCTACTTTCATGTCCACCCAGCGATCCGAGTAGCGGTTCGAGTCGTTGAAGGTCACCATGCCGGGAAGGATGCCCGCGTGCGCGAGTATCTGGAAACCGTTACAGATGCCTATCACGAGCTTACCGTCCGCAATGAACTGCTTGAGGTCGGGCATCAGGTGGTTCCGTACGCGGTTCCCGTAGGCCTTCCCCGCGCCCGTGTCGTCGCCGTACGCGAAGCCGCCGGGAAACGCAAGGATGTGATAGTTCTTGAGCTTCACGCGTCCATCAATAACGTCATTCAAGTGCACGATGTCGGCCTTGGCGCCCGCGAGTGTGAAGCCATACGCCGCCTCTTCTTCACAATTGAGGCCAAACCCCGCGAACACTAAAACTTTGATTACCTCTTTTTTTCTTTTTTTTACCCCGTTAGAAATAGAACGAACGGTTTTTGTGCCTCTTTGTTTAACGTGCTTTGTTTTTTTCATGTTCGTTCGTTATTTCTAACGGGGCAGGTCACCAATCCTTGAAGCGCGAGCGGTACGCGCGCGCGAGCTCTGTCACGGTCGCCTTCACGACCGGTTTCCCGCCATCACGGATAACGAGCGCCCGGTCCTTCGTTACCTCGCCCACGCGCGCATGCGGAACGCGTGCGAAAAGCTTTTCGAACGCGGAGCGGCTCTTCGGCGCGACCGTCACGAGAATCCGTCCCTGACTCTCCGAAAAAAGCGCGGTGTCCGGCCGAAGCGCAGTACCGCCGAACGCAGGCAGCTTCGCAAGGTCTATCGAGAGGCCGAGCTCGCCCGCGAGCGCGGTTCTTGAGAGCGCGAACGCGAGGCCCCCGCGCGTGAGCGAAGTCGTCGAGGCGACGAGTCCGCCCGCTATCGCTTTTTCGAGCGCTCGGTAGAGCGCGAGATTCTTCTCACCATCGACCGCGGGCGCGGCGCCCCCCGCTTCTCCCAGCATCCGGTAGTATTCGGAACCGCCGAGCTCGTTCGCGGTCTCCCCCAGGACGTAGAGGAGGTCCCCGGGCATCTTTGCGTCCATAGAGACTGCTTTCCGCGCGTCCGACATGACGCCGAAGGCGGAGATGAGGAGGGTCGGGAGAACCGAGATTTTCACGGCCGTCCCATCCTCGCTGAATCCCTTGAAATCATTGAACATGCTGTCCTTCCCGGAAATGAACGGGGTTCCGTAGAGGGTTGCGTAGTCAAAACATGCTCTCGCCGCTTCCTTCAGCTCCCACAGGCGCGCGGGGTCGTTCGAGCTCGCCCAGCAGAAGTTGTCGAGAAGCGCGAGTCGCGAGAGCGGCGCCCCCGCCGCAACTGCGGCGCGCACTGCAGTGTCGAGAGCGGACGCCGCCATGCGGTAGGGGTCGAGAGGCGTGTAGTGGGGGGTGACGCCGTAGGAAAGGACGACCCCGCGCTCCGAAGAAAGGACCGGACGGAACACGGCCGCGTCCGATGACACTCGGCCGGCACCTTGGATGGGCTTCAGGACCGAGCCTCCCTGGACCTCGTGGTCAAACTGCCGCGAGAGGAACTCGTTCGAGGAAAGGTTGTGGAGCTTCAAGAGCCTCACGAACGTTGCCGAAAGCTTCTTCGGCGGCTCGACGACGACTCCCTCGGCGAAACGGACCGGGGCGCGGGAGCGCATCTGCCGCTTTGGGAAACCGTCGTGGAGGAATGTGAGATCGAGATCGAGGACTTTCTTCCCTTGGTGTGTGACGACGCACTTGCCGCTATCAGTGAACTCACCGATGGCCGTCGCTTCGACCCCGCGGCGCCTCATGAGCTCCTCGAATCTCTTCCACTTTGGCTTCGGCACCGCAAGCGTCATCCGCTCCTGCGACTCCGATATCCATATCTGCCACGGCTCGAGGCCCGGATACTTCAGAGGCACTTTGGAGAGCTCAACCCGGCACCCTCCGTCTTTTCCATTAATGGCCATGGCGGAGGCCATCTCAGGAACCGATGACGAGAGACCGCCCGCACCGTTATCGGTGATGGAATCGTAAAGTCCCATGTCGCGTGCTTCTTTCACTATTGCGTCCGAGAATTTCTTCTGCGTGATGGGGTCTCCTATCTGGACCGCTGTCGCGGGACTGCTTGACGCGAGCGATTCGGATGAGAATGTCGCGCCGTGGATGCCATCCAAGCCCACACGGCCGCCAAGCATGACGATGTAGTCGCCGGGGCGGGCGCGTTTTTCATAGAGCTTCCGGCCGCCGCGTTTCCGGGGAATAAGCCCGACGGTTCCTGCAAAGACCAAGGGCTTTCCGCGATAGGAGCGGTCGAAAAGCATGAACCCAAGGGGTGTGGGGATGCCGCTTTGGTTCCCCCCTGCATTGATGCCTTTGATGACGCCCTCGGCGATGCGTTTCGCCGAGAACATCTCCTGCGCGCGTGCCGCATCCCGATAGAGCCGCGTTCCGTCCTCGGGCGGTGCGAAGCAGAAGCCGTAGACGTTCGCGACCGGCTTCGCGCCGAGGCCAAAGCCGAGGGTGTCGCGGTTCACGCCCACGATGCCGGTCACCGCGCCGCCGAATGGGTCGAGGGCCGACGGCGTGTTGTGCGTCTCGACCTTATGCGAGACCGCGTACTCATCGTCGAAGACGATGGCGCCGGCGTTATCCTTGAAAACCGAGAGACAGAAATCGTTTTTCCCAAGCTTTGCGCGGATTTTCTCCGTCGCGCCACGGATATAGGTTTTGAAGATGCCTTCCGGGATGTCGTCGAGGGGATTCCCGAAGATGATGTGCTTGCAGTGCTCGGACCACGTTTGCGCGAGCGCTTCGAGCTCGACGTCGGTGGGTTTTCGTCTGAGCGTATGGAAATGTGCGCGGATCGCTTTCATGAAATCGAGATTGAGCGCTAAGGGGCCGCGGCGCACGTCGTCCTTCCCTTTGATGCCGAGCTTCCCCAGAGCTTCAAGCTCCGCGTCCGGGATCTCGAGGTTCACGGTGAGGACGCTCGAGGACGCCTCGATCTTCACTTTCGGAACCGCGGGTGCACGCGTGCGCGCCGCCTTCACGGCGCGCGCCGACATCACTGCCACGCGCTGTATCAGAGGATTGTCGATGCCAGCGGCGATACCGTCCGCCTCCTCGCGCGAGAGTGCCCCGGTTATGTAGAAGACGCGCGAGGAGTAGACGCCCTGCCCGGGCTTGAACTTCCGCTTCAATCCATCCTCTATGGTTTCGCGCGCGGTAGCGCCGGCGTTGTCGGTAACGCCCGGCAGGTACCCTACCTCTATCGCGAAGGCGAACGTGGGCGGAATGTGCCGCCCGACCGTGAACGCTTCTATCTCAGGATTCGCGAGGAGCGAACCCGCGAGGGCAAGCTCCTTTTTCGTCATGGGTGCGTCGATGAGGTAGGAGTCGACGACTGCAACCTCGGCGATGCGCCTCGGGGGAACGAGATGCCCGAATTCTTTTTTCGTTACGTCGCCTCGGGAATCATGAACGGTGGAGTAGACATCGAGGCGAACCGACATGCCTTCATTTTATTCCAAAAACGGCGCTCTTCAAAGGAGCATTACGAGGCGCCCCTATCGCGCATCGGAGGCGAACGGGAGCGGGTGGACAAGACACCCCTCGAAGGTCGTCGAGCCGGATTCCTCGAGGAACGCGCTGTACTGCTTCGCCCAGAAGACGACCGAGCCGGTGCCGTCGGCGTAGCGCGCGCCAGAGGCGGCCGGGGCGGGCGCGAGCATGAACTCACGGCCATCAGAGAGCTCGAGCTTCATGCCGGAGGAGAGGAACGAGGCGGTGATGGACTTCCCCGCCGAGCAACGGTATTCCGTGACGGCGTCCGCGACGGGTGAGCCGGGCAGAGATTCGGACGACGAATTCAACAGCCGCCACGCAAAGACGGCACCGACGATGAGGATGAGCGCGACCACGACCCAAAGGAGTTTTTTCATGACGTTACTGCGATTCAAAGTTATCGGAGCCGGTAGGGCACGGAGCGAATTCGCACCGAGGGCCGACGCGGCCGACGTAGGAGCCGTCAGGGCAGAGTTTCGCATCCATAGTGCATAAAACCGGCTCGTTCCCGACCGGAGGGATGCCGGCACTCTGCTTCCACGACTGAAACATGGCCCAGCCCGAAAATACGAGCGCTATGAGGACGAGGCCCGCGATGACGATAAGAACGTCTTTCACATGAAGAATGATAGCACCCAAAAACTTCAAAATACGGCAGAACTGTGGTATTTAATGAGGGCTATTGCGGGTTCGTCTAATGGTAGGACACTTGCCTCTGTAGCAAGGTATTGGGGTTCGAGTCCCTGACCCGCAGCCGATTTGAAAATCTTAGCACTCCGCGCTTTAGATTTTCAATCGTCCTGAGCGTAGCGAAGGAACTCCCCTATGTATTTCGTTTATCTCCTCGAATGCGCCGACACCTCGCTTTACGTTGGCTCTACTAATAACCTTGGAAAGCGCCTAGCACAACACAATAACTCAAAGTCGGGTGCACACTACACCAAAATCCGCCGGCCTGTGTTGTTGAAATATTCAGAAAAATTTTCGACCCTCAGTGAAGCCCGTCGCCGTGAAGCAGAGATTAAACGCTGGACGCGACAGAAGAAACTCAACTTGATACAATTTGGTCACCCTAGAGGTGAGTAAGGGGACGGCACGACGAGACCGGAGGTGAGTTAAGCGCGACAACTCGCTAACTATAGTATGCAAGAGAGATCTATAAAAAATTGGCTAAAAGAAAATTGGGTTTTTATCATTGTTATTTTTATCTTTTTTATTCTTCCTTTCATTCTTCCATTTTTCTATAAGTATCCAACAAAAGAAGAGTATGAAAATTGGAGGAATAATTTAACTGGCGAAGAAATTGAACAATACATATATGAACAAAGAGAGGAGAACGAGTTTTATGCACCATAGATTACCAATTATTTTCAAATGATATGAATGAACAACTTCAGAGAGAAGTATACTCATTCGTGAAAGCAAATCCTCAGAACAACTTCAGAACGATACGCAAGGAGATTGCTAGAGAAAACAAGCGAGATGAAGCAGAAATTGCTCGTGAAGTACGAACTATGATTGACTCCGGATATCTTACTCCTTACGACGATAGACCATTATCAGACTCCTCTGGTCTAAGAATTAAAGAAGCGGGGAACCACAAATTTGAAGAGCAGAAAAGTTATTTCGAAACATGTAGTCACAAATGGGTTTTACATGTTGATGCCGATAAGACTATAAGCACAATGCCAGGGCACTCTTTATTTCGTTGCACTAAATGCAATCATTACATTACTCTCTCTGAGAAAGCTGCTTTGGATGGATTATCATCCCAGAAAGAATCTCTCAAAATCCAAGAGAGAAATACCAGTATTTCAATGTGGGCTAATGTTCTTGCAGCGGGTACTCTCACTGTAGCCTTTTTAGTGTTTTTATTTGGGCAAGGTATTTTGTAGAAAAGTCCCAACATCGACCCAAGAGGCCAGTGAATTCTTTATGAACCCTCCGCTAAGTTTTGAACTAGAGAGATGTAAGAAAATTTTTAATACTGGCATTCTCGGCACGAATCAAGTTCTTGGCCTTTCTGCATTGATTGAAATTCTCATAAGACTAGATTACATACTGAAGTCTTTAGATAAAGCGGGAAAACGGATTATTTTTACTGATGATGTGAAAAACGGAGATATTTCTGATCTCATAAACAACATGAGAAATGCGGCGTGTCATTCAGACAGTGATAGAAATAAAATTGGTACTAATACACTTATTTATAATGTTATTAAAGGATACTCTCCAAGCGCAATTAAAATTGGAAGCACTGTATTGGGATGTCATTATGAAGATGACATTGCTATAAACTTCGGTGAAAAAATCATCTACCTAGAAAGGCACATTCATCGCCTCTTACAAGAACTACCAGCCCAAATAACTTCAATAGAGAAGTAGTGTTCCAGCGTCGACCCAAGCAGCCAGCAAAACCACCAACCGAGACCTAAGAGACCATCAGAGAGTATAGTGTTCCTATGAAACTAAATCCCGTCTTGAACGCAACTCTCGCGGCAACCTCCTATTTGACCCGGCTCGGTTACATCAAGGCGGACGGCGTGAACCCGGTCTACGGCGCGCCACTCATGATAGGCGATTATGTTTTCAACCTTTTGAGTTCGTACTACGTCCAAGTGGAAGACAAATCACAATCCATCGTTGAAGCAACCTTCAAGGAAGCGCTCCGGAAGATAAGTTGGTTTTTCTACTAAAGATCGTTTTTCATCAAATAGGTCCCGTACCCCTTTAGTGCTACTGTGTTACCGAAAGGTCGCGATTACGAAAGAGTAACGGAATGGAAGCATATGGATGAAGTCAAATCTCCTGCAGCTGCCCCGGCCGACCTCGCGAAGCCCGCGATGCCGACAGCGGCACCGGCAGCGCCTGCGACACCGGCAACTCCGGTTCAGTAGTGTCCACCATTAAGCCACCGTTCCGGAATGCCGGGGCGGGGGTTTTTTGATATATGGCCTACATGAACCTTCATGAAAGGGTCACATCCACCGACCCAGAACGTCTATACTTATACTCATGGAGTATCGGACTGCATCGCTTTTCGCGGGAGCTTTCGCTCTGATATTTTTTTCTATCTTTCCGGCTTCAATGGCGTTTGCCGAAACCCGCTCCATCGTCTTCCCCGTCGGGGGCGAGTTCAGATTCCGCGACGACTACGGAGAGCCACGCGGAGACGGCACCCGCGCGCATCAAGGGATAGACATCATCGCAGGGAAGATGACCCCGGTTGTCGCGACCGTGGATGGAGTCATCACCTTCATCGCAGCCCCGGAGGCGTCGTGGGGCTACTCCATTACTATTCGCGATGCGGACAATTATTCATACCGCTACCTTCACATGAACAACGACACGCCCGGAACCGACGACGGCGCGGGTGGCGAGCAGCATGCGTACGCGCCGGGACTCACGCGCGGCTCCCGGGTATCCCGCGGGCAAGTCATCGGCTGGGTGGGTGATTCGGGGAACGCGGAGTCCACGGTCGCACACCTTCACTTCGAGATACGCGGGCCAGACGGGCTCATAAATCCGTACGACTCGCTGTATGCGGCGGCGGGCGGCACGGGCATGGGAGCGTTCGCCGTGCCCCGAATCTCGGGAACCGAAGGCTCCATCGAGGAAGAAGAAGCCTTCATCATCAGGCGCCAGCTCCAGGAAGGCATGTATGACCGCGACGTTCTCGGTTTGAATCAGGAGCTCAAAACCCTCGGATTCCTGACCGGCAACGTGACCGAGGTCTATACCGCTGAGACTCGCGAGGCCGTCCGACGTTTCCAGGTTTCGAAGAAACTTCTCCCGACCGGTATCGCGGACGCGGAAACGAGAAAAAAAGTATCGGAAGCGATGAAGCTTCCGATTCCGGTTCCCGTTTCGCCGACATCCTCATCGTCCGGCCTTTCGCTCGGCACCTCAGGGGAGACGGTGCGCATCGTCCAAGCGAAACTAAAGGAACTCGGATTTCTCGCGGTTAAACCAACAGGATATTTCGGACCCCTGACGGAAGCAGCGGTCATCGCGTTCCAGAAAGCGAACGGCATCGACCCCATCGGGGTCGTGGGCCCAAAGACCCGCGCGGCGCTTGATGCAGTAAAAGCCGCGCCTGAGACAGAGAGCGGCACGACGCTCGCCTTCGTGTTCCAAAATAATCTCGAAGAAGGGATGCGCAGCGACGAGGTGCGAGAACTCCAGCTCGTCCTCGCCGCACGAGGGCACTTCGCGTACGAACCCACGGGATACTTCGGACCCCTGACGGAAGCGGCGGTCGTCGCGTTCCAGACCGCGAACGGGATAGAGCCAGCGGGTATCGTGGGCCCGAAAACCCGCGCAGCCTTGAATACTTCGCAGTAAACCACGCCGCCCGTCTATCCCCGATGGCCTGGCCTCGGGGCATTTCGCGGGCGGCGATCATGGTGTTTTTCTGGATAGGGTGCGCCCACCGGGCGCACTTCTTTCATGGCGCCATTCATCCCCGCGCCAGAGGCGCGGGGCATTCTGGCGTTCGCCAGTAAAGGAAGTATCCCCTTTCTGTATACTGCAGGCATGGCGATACAAAAGACCTTGGGATTCTGGCCCGTGGTCGCTGCCGTCGGGGGGAACCTGTTCGTGACCATCATTAAGTTCGTTGCCGGTCTCGCGTCGGGCTCAAGCGTAATGCTCTCGGAGGCGGTCCATAGTCTTGCGGATACTGTGAACCAGGTTTTGCTCTTGATCGGCCTTGGCCGCTCTATAAAGAAAGCCGACGATTCGTTCGAATACGGGTACGGCAATGAACGCTTCTTCTGGGCACTCATCTCAGCGTGCGGCGTCCTTTTCGTGGGAGCGGGCATTACCGCCTACAACGGTATCTTGGCGCTTACCGCTCCGCACCACGTCGAGTTCTCCTCTCTTATCTTCGGCGTTCTGTTCGTTTCGTTCATCGTCGAATCCTACACGCTCTTCATCGCCGCCGACGCGCTCAAAAAAAGCTTCCCGAACGCCTCGTGGCAGGAGCGCATCGCTCGCGCCGACCCCGCGACCGTCTCGGTTTTTCTTGAGGATGCGGTGGCAGTCCTTGGCGTCCTTGTCGCGTCCGTTTCCATCACGCTTTCCTATTTCACCGGGAATGCACTCTGGGACGCCATAGGTTCCCTGGTCATCGCGACCTTGCTCGGCATCATCGCGGTAACTCTTATCATAAAAAACCGCTCCTACCTCATCGGACGGGCAATACCTGAGGAGATAGAGGAGAAGGTCATGGAGCTTCTAAACGCCGAGCCCGCGATAGAACGAGTGGTGGATTTCAAGTCCCAAACCATCGGGTTCGGCGTATACCGCATCAAGTGCGACGTCGAGTTCAACGGAGCGGCGTTCCTCGACGAGATCCTCGAGCGGCAAGACATGCGGGCGGAGTTTGAAGAGATGGACGGGGACTTCGAGTCATTCAAACGCTTCCTCGCGGACTACACCGACCGGATACCGCGCCTCATCGGGAAGAGAGTTGATGAGATAGAGGCCCGGATAACCAAGCTCTACCCCGGTATACGGCACATCGATATCGAGGTAAATTAACACTTCGGTGCGACAAGAGTGGAGGGTGAGCTGAACCTGGCAGTTTGACTAACAACGGAGCGAGTTTCCCTCGCTCCGTCTTGCATTGGGGCGTCCTCTTCTCATGGAAGGCACTGTGGACAAACAAGCCGAGCCGTGTGAAATCGTTCGATAATGAGGTTGTGATGAATCAGCGGGTGATGCTCTACGCCGGCGCTCTGATCGCTCTCTTATTTCTTGTGGGCGCTCTGTTCTACCTTTGGATAGTGCAAAGCCCCCGCGAGGTGCCGCCTCCTATTGAAAGCGCGCTGGACAAAGCGGTTGTTGAAACGCCCGCGGTCGCTCCGAGTGCGAATCCTTTGAATCAAGTGACACCGACCGCAAACCCCATTGAGAAGACTAATCCATTCACCAATGAATACACAAACCCGTTCGAGTGATCGCGGAATCGCGATCGCTATCGTAGCATTCGCGCTATTCGTAACAGGCGCCGTTTTCGCAAACGCCGCTTCCATTTTCGACATCGAGTTTCCCATTCAGGAGCTAGGCAATTGTGGGAACAGGCTCGAGTGCAAAGCCTACTGCGACGACCCTGCACACGAGGACGCATGCCACTCGTTCGCAGCAAAGTACGGGCTCGGCTCAACGCACGCCGAAGTGGACGGGAGGATAGAGGCCGCGATCGGAGATGGCGGCCCCGGAGGATGCGCTGAAAACACTGATACGCCGCGCGCGTCGTGCGAAGCATACTGCAATGTAAGTGGTCACATGCGCGAGTGCGTCGCCTACGCCAAAGAGCACGGGCTCATGGAAGCGGATGAACTTGAAGAGGCCGAGAAAGTGATAGCCGCGCTCGATTCGGGTGTGCCCCTGCCGCGACAGTGCACTGACGCGCGTGCGTGCAAGGAAGTTTGTGAGAATCCGTCGAATGTCGAGACGATGCGTTCGTGCTTCGTGTTCGCAGAAGCAGCGGGTCTTCTCCCGCCCGGCATTGATCGCGAAAAAGCTGAAAAGGTGTTCCGGGCAATCGAAGAGGGGCGCTCGCCGTTCGGGTCACCGCGCGATTTCGAGCAGTGCGAGGATCCTCCAAACGATGAGGTCTTCCAGAAATGCATCGATTTCGCAACCGAGAACGGTTTTCTTTCTCAGGAAGAACAAGAACTCTTAAAAAAGACGGGCGGCAAGGGACCTGGCGACTGCCGCGGCCGCGAGCAGTGCGAAACGTATTGCGCCACACACCAAGAAGAGTGCTTCGCGTTCGCTACCGAACACGGGATACTTTCGGAAGAGGATCGGGAGCGGATGCGTGAGGGCGTGACGGAGATCCGATCCCATCTCGATCAGGCCCCGGCTGGCGTCAGAGAATGCATCTCCAGGGTAATCGGCGCTGAGAATCTTCAGGAGATACTCTCAGGCGCGCGACCGCCGTCTCACACCATCGGCGACACCATACGCCAGTGCTTTGAACAAAACTTCACCCGGCCTACGGGGCAGTTTCCAGGTGGGGAAGGAGGATTCCCATTTCCCGGACAAGGCGCGCCGGTTGAAGGGCAATTTCCGGGGCAGGGGGCGCCGATTGAAGGAGCATCTCCGCCCCAAGGATTCGGACCGCCTCCGGCGCCGGGTTCAACCGGTGCAGATGTTCCCTCTGAATACCAGCAACAGTACCAAGATCAGAAACAGTATCAAGAAGAATACCAGCGCCGGTACAACGAGGAATATCAGAGGCAATACCAGGAACAATATCAACAATACCAGCAGAGTGGGCAGCCTCCGCCTCCCGGAACGTACCCTGGCGGATACCCACCTCCTCCAAGCTCCACAGGCGGTACAGATGATCAGGGCGTGTACCCGTCACAGTCACCTCCGGGAGGAACGTATCCGAGCGGGCCATATCCGCTCCCTCCATCCGATGGCACATATGATGCTGGCGCACTACCACCACCTCCACCACCACCTTCGTCTTTGAGAACTATCACCTCGCAGCTCGCGTCCGGCATCGCCGCGTTCTTTGAATTCTTCTTCGGACGATAAGGAAATTCGGAAGCTGATACCGGCTTTCGTCAGACGAGACCATCGGCTCGCTCAAGAAGTATAATGGCGGCATGAAACTAAACCCTTTTCTGAACGCGACTTTGGCCGCGCTCTATATCGTCGTCATTGTGAACATCATGGATGCTGTCATGTCGCTCACAAAAGAGGGCGAGGGCGGCGAGAACATGCTCATTCCGATGACCATGCTCTCCCTTTTCGTTCTCTCCACCGCGGTCATGGGATACCTGTTCGTTTTCGAGCCCGTCCGGCTCTATGTCGAAGGCCAGAAACAAGAGGCCGCCGGATTCTTTCTGAAGACCGTCGGTGCGTTCGCCGTTTTTGCGGTCGCGTTCATCGTTCTCCTCTTGTACACGACCCGCGGACTTGGAATGTAAAGTAAACTTGACGTCGCGCCCGGTAGCGGTATCCTGTACGGATAGAAGCGACATGGCGGAACACATCGCAAACTCCGTGCACGCGCTCCGTACAAAAAATGGTTTAACCCAGGAGGAGTTGGCGGACAAGGTGGGCGTCACCCGACAGACGGTGATTTCGATCGAGAAGGGCAATTACACTCCGTCGGTCCTCCTTGCTCTCAAGATCGCGACGGTTTTTAAGGCGTCGGTCGAAGAAATTTTCCGCATCTCATATGGCAAATAAATACCTCCCCGTAGCCGCAGCGGTCCTTCTCGTCGTCCTCTTGGGGCTCCTCACTGATCCCCTCATGTTCTGGATGCCCGAGCCCGCGCAGATGGTAGCTTTGCTCTGCGCAGCCGTTCTTGCGGCGCTCTGGGCGGGACTTGTTCTCTATGAAAAATCGAACGACGAACGGGAAGCTGCGCACGCAATGCACGCGGGAAGGGTTGCGTACCTGTCGGGCATCGCGGTCCTCACGGTGGCGCTTGTCGCGCAAGGGCTTGCGCATGACATCGACCCGTGGGTCACGTTCGCCCTGGGCACGATGGTCGTCGCAAAGCTTATCGCCCGCTGGCACGCCGAACACTATCGGTAGGTGTGTAAAGTCTAATTGACATCTGTTTCGCATCGGCATATCATTAAATAAATAGTCGAAGAAATCATTAACTTAAAAAGGTTATGAAAAACAATTCACAAAAAGGTTTTGCGATGCCTGTCCTTATCGCAATAGTCGCTCTCGTTGTGGTGGTTGCGGGAGTTGGTTATTACGCTACCCGAGTACAACCACAAACAGCGCAATTGCCAGCGAGTGAAAAGACGTTAGAGGACGGCACTGTGGTGAAAGCTGACGGAACAATGGTTAAACCCGACGGGACGATGGTTAAACCAGACGGAACTATGGTGAAGCCGGACGGTACCATGATCAAACCCGATGGGACGATGGTTAAACCAGATGGGACGACGGAGAAGGATAAGAGCACGATGGAAAAAGCCCCGGAAGGAAGCATGATGAGCAAAGGGTCGTACGAAGTATACGGCCCCGAAAAGCTTGCGCGCGCATCCGATGGCGACGTCGTCCTCTTCTTTCGTGCGCCATGGTGCCCCACGTGCCGCGGGCTTGATGCGGACATCAGGGCGCATCTCGATCAGATCCCTGCGGGAGTCACGATACTTGACGTCGATTACGACAAGTCAACCGCCCTCAAGCAGAAGTATGGCGTCACCTATCAGCACACGCTGGTTCAGGTCGATGCCGAAGGGAATACAATAGCCAAATGGAACAAATCCGCTACGCTTGCGTCAATCCTCGGTAACATCAAGTAACAAATGACGCTTCTCGTCGTCTCGTTCATCGCGGGAGCGCTCACGGTCTTGGCGCCGTGCATCCTGCCTCTCCTCCCGGTCGTTATCGGCTCTTCCGCGTCGGGGAGGAGCCGCTGGACGCCGTATGTCGTGGTTGCGTCACTCGGGCTGTCGATAATCCTCTTCACGTACCTCCTCAAGGCCTCAACCGCTTTCATAATGATCCCGCCTGAGTTCTGGACCTACCTCTCCGGCGGCATCCTCGTTCTTTTCGGCGCAACGCTCCTTTTCCCCGCCCTGTGGGAACGGCTCCCCGGCCTCGCGAAACTCTCGACCGCGTCGAACAAGCTCGTCGGCCAGGGCTATAAGCGAAAGAGTCTGTGGGGCGACGCTTTGATAGGCGCGGCGCTGGGACCCGTCTTTTCGACCTGCTCCCCCACCTACTTCGTCATCCTGGCGTCGGTTCTCCCCGTCTCCTTCGCGCTCGGTACGGCGTACCTCCTCTCCTACGTACTCGGGCTTTCCCTGATACTACTTCTCATCGCGCTCCTCGGACAGCGCTTCGCAGACCGCCTCGCCGGAGCGTCGGACCCGAAGGGGTATCTCAAGCGCGGCATCGGCGTCCTCTTCGTGGTACTCGGCGTCCTCATCGCGACGGGTTACGAGAAGAAACTCGAGACGGCGATACTCGACAGCGGGTACTTCGACATCACGAAGATAGAGCACATACTCCTCGAGAAAGCACAATGACCATGAAGCCGGAATACATCGTCGGCGGCATCGTGCTCGTACTCCTCGTGCTCGGCGTTGGCTTCCTTGCTGTATCGCCCGGGTCGGGGACGTCGGGAGTCTTGAAGCTCGGCGCAAAGCCGTACCAGGAGATCGTGAATCCTTCGGGCTTCGTGAATACGGAGCCGTTCATGCTCAAAGAGCTCGTCGGCAAGAAAGTGATACTCGTCGATTTTATGACCTACAGCTGTATCAACTGCCAGCGCACCTTCCCTTACTTGAATGCCTGGTACGAGACATATAAGGACCGCGGGCTCGAAATCGTCGGCATCCACACGCCCGAGTTCGCCTTCGAGCGGGACATCGGGAACGTGCGCGAGGCGATGGAGCGCTTCGGTATAAAACACCGGATCGTCCTCGATAACGACTACGCTACGTGGCGCGCGTACGGGAACCAGTACTGGCCGCGGAAGTATCTCGTGGATATCCACGGCAACATCGTCTATGACCACATCGGCGAAGGCGCGTACGAGGAAACGGAAATGAAGATACGGGAACTCCTCGAGGAGCGGGAACGCGTCCTCGGGATGGGCATGCCCGAGCTCACAGAAGGCCTTGCTACGGAAAGCGTATCGGCCGAGACGAGCGTTGCGCGGAGTCCTGAAACGTACTTCGGGTCCCTTCGAAACGAGTACCTCGCAAACGGGACATCGGGACGGGATGGGGTTCAAACGTTCGCGCTTCCGGCTACTCTCGTGCGAAATGCTCTCTACCTTGCGGGTTCATGGAACATCGCACCGGAGTATGCCGAGTCGGTTTCCGAAGCCTCCATCGTCTATCGTTACAATGCGAAAGAGGTGTACATCGTGGCCGAGGCTGACACGCCCGTCGAGATCACGGTACTCCAAGATGGAAAGGCCGTTGGCGCCTCGGGCGGCGTGGACGTTAGCGTTGAAGGGATTGTGAAGATAGGAGAAAGCCGACTGTACAAGCTCGTCAAGAACGGAGTCCCCGGCGAACACCTGCTTGAACTCAAGGTGAGCGGGCCCGGCGCGCGCTTTTACGCGTTCACGTTCGGTTAAAAGCAGACTTTGAAAACGGCCTCACGGAAAGCGTCCACGTTAGGACGCTTTCCCGCATGTATTGACTTTATTACAAAAAATGCTAAAATATTTCAAATGAGACCGGAACTGAGACTAATGGCCCGCGCCGCGAATAGCGAGCCAGCTCCGAAATGCGACGTGGACGGCTGCACGAGGCCGGCGGTGAAAGGTTCTATCTACTGCAAGTGGCATAAGTGGGCGCACTAGCGGCTTCCACGTCGTGTTATGTTCATTAAAGAATGGACATCGCGTTTGTCGTTCCTACAACGCTGACGACCAATCTCGGCGCCGTCATTATCCTTATCGCACTTCTGGGCTATGCGAGCAACTGGCTCAATTGGCGCTTTTTGAACTACCCCGTCACTCACCTATCGTATTACATGGGGGCGTTCATACACGAAACCTCGCATGCCGTCCTTGCCATCCTCACCGGCGCGAAAATCCATGAGTACGTCGTCTTTTCGTCCCAGCCGCACGTGACCCATTCGAATCCGCGGATTCCCATCGTAGGGAACCTCCTGATCGGCATCGCTCCCATCATCGGGGGCCTTCTGTTTCTCTTCGCCGTGAATCAGTTCGTCCTCATCGACCGCTTCGCGCTCCCGGCGTATGAGGAGTGGCGCGACACCTTGACCGGAGCGTGGACACTTCTCGGCCAGGTGAACCTCGGCGAGTGGGAAGGGTGGGCGCTCATCCTCCTTTTCCTGAACGCGGGCGCGATGCTCGGGCCCTCGTTCCAGGACCTCAAGAACTTCTGGCCGGTCCTCATTCTCCTCATCTTCGTCGAATACCCTCCGGTCGCGCACCTTGGGCTCCTCGCGGCCTCGCTCATCATCGTGAATATCTTCATACAGGCCATCGCGGGAGCGGCAATCGCGGCAGGCCGTTTTATCTTCGGATTTTTCACCCGCTCGCTATAATGGGCGCGAGCTGAAGGAACCCCATATGGACAATTTTCTCCAAGATGTTTTTTCCGTAGCGGACGCGCACTCAGCCGGCATACAAGCGATATCGACTATTGTCTTGGTAGCGATAGCGACGCTCGCTTTGATCTGGAACGAGCGGATGGCGAAGGTGATGCAGAAGACCTACGAGCTCGGGGCGAGGCCGTACGCGGGCATTGACGCGAATTTAGAGCTTGTGGTCGAACCTAGGGCACCGGGCTCGAAATTGCCAGTGGGAGATACAGAGTGGATTGAACTTAAATATAAGATATTGAACCTCGGTGCCGTCGCAGTCGTATACACCGTCGTAACCGACAATTTCAAGGGAAAGCCGGCTGATTCGCAAAAAGAGAGCGAAGTGGTTTTGTATCCGAAGCAGGTGATGAACTATTACGCGCACTATGAAGTCCCGCCGACCAAGGTCGCGGACCTGCGCGGTATGGCGGAAATCGGCATAGAGTATTGGGCGCTCGGCATTCCCGAGAAACGCTACTTCCACAAGCGAATCATCGAAATACAACCGTTCTCGAACTACAAAATCATCAAAGACGAAGCGGGAGAGCTTTCGGGTTAGCCCTTTGATACACTGGCCGCATATGCACAAAATCACCTCACATTTGTGGTTCGATAAGGAAGCGAAAGAAGCAGCCAAATATTACGTATCGGTCTTCGGCGAGGGTTCCAAGGTTACGAGCGTGCAGACCATCCATGACACCCCGTCGGGTGATTCGGATATCGTTTCGTTCGAGCTCCGGGGTCAGCCGTTCATGGCGATAAGCGCCGGGCTGGTGTTATAATTCGAATACTATATAAAGCTTATCGCTATCAAAACGCCATGAAAACATCGACTATTGCATTGGTCGTGATCGTCCTCCTCGTCGCCGCGGGCGGCTGGTATTTCTTCACTCAAAAGGCGCAGATGCCCGTCGCGCCTTCAGGGCAAACACAGACAGCAGGAAACGCAGAAGACACGGATTATATGTCGGACGCGGGAACGGCCTCGGAAACGGCGCTGATGAGCGCGACCGTGACGCTAACGGACTCCGGCTTCTTGCCCGCGACCGTGACCATCGCGAAAGGCGGTACGGTGACCTGGGTGAATCAATCGGGAAAACCGATATGGGTCGCCTCAGCGATGCATCCGGACCATGTCGTGTATGACGGCACAACGCGTTCCGGCCACTGCGCCTCGAGCTATAGCGGCGCGAAGCCTTTTGACGAATGCACGGCGAGCACCGCGGATTACAGCTTCACATTCGACAAGACGGGCACCTGGGGCTACCACGATCACGTAAACGCGTCTCACTTCGGGAAAGTGGTCGTTCAGTAAGAGCATGCCGGCCTTTGCCGACCTCATCCTTCGGGTAGGCCTCGCGTTCGCGTTCCTCTATACGCCCTTGAATGCGCTCTGGAATCCCTATAGCTGGATCGGGTATCTCCCGAGTTTCATGCGGGGGTTCGCGCCTGACCTGGTCGTCCTCCACGCATTCGGATTCCTCGAGGCAGTGATAGCACTCTGGCTGCTCTCGGGGAAGCGGATATTCTTCCCGTCTCTTGCGGCCGCGGTCATACTCGTCGCGATCGTCCTTCTGAATCTTTCGAATTTCGAGGTCGTCTTCCGCGACCTATCCATCGCGGCGATAGCGATCGCGCTTGCCGTGACGCACGCGCCGAGGTCGTCCGCCGTAAACACGGCCTCAGAACCCCATTAGTACAATCACGCGCATATTCCGTGGAACCTAAGCAAAACATCTTCCCTGCCGCCGCGATCCTCATTATCGTCCTCGCCGTGGGCGGAATCTTCTACTTCGGGAGCTCAAAAGCGCCCGCCCCTTCCGCCAGCGAGGAAGATGCGTCCGCGGAGGGCGCCGATGTTAACGCTTCAGAAACGGCCGAGGCGGATTCGTCCCAGGAAGCTCAGAGCGCGGATACGGCGCAGGCGGGAACCTACCCTATGACCGAGGTCGCGAAACATGATTCCGCATCGAGCTGCTGGACCGTGATAGATGGCAATGTGTATGACCTTACGAAATGGATCCCGAAGCATCCCGGAGGGCCTGGCGCGATACTCGGCATCTGCGGCAAGGACGCCACGAAACCGTTCCGGAACCAGCACGGGACGGCTCCTAAACAGGAGAACATTCTCGCAACCTTTAAGATAGGGGTCCTCGCGCCGTAGTTCACGTATGGATCCGAAAGAGTTTCAACAGTACGCTCCAGTAAAACACGTCGTCCGTCTATCCCCGAGCCAAGGCTCGGGGCATTTCGCGGACGACGACCGTGGTGTTTTTCCGGATAGTGTGTGCCCGCCGGTAATCCTTCGGTTCGGCCTTGCGACAGTAACGCTCTGATTCGGGTTAAACGAGTTCATAGAGCCGGAAGCGTGGACAGGCTACGTTCCTCACTGGACAGCGGCGCTTGGCTTTACCCCCTTCACCGTTGTATACCTGAATGGCTCGTTCGAAGTCGCCGCGGGAGCGCTTCTCGCATTTGGCGTTTTCATCCGTCCGATTTCGCTTCTCCTTTTTGCGCACCTCCTCGTGATTGTTGCGGACATCGGGGTTACAGCGATAGGCGTCCGTGACTTAGGGCTTGCGGCGGGATTCCTTTCGCTCGCGCTCTGGGGGCCGGACGCTCTTTCGCTCTCAAAAAACAGGAGCTAATCCTCTAGAATCTGCGCGAGCGAGTGCGGGTTGTTCTCTTTCACGGAGCGGCCGGTCACGAGCATGAATTCCGCTTTTTGAGCGAACTCCTTCAGGTTTTTCGCGCCGACGTAACCCATGGAAACCTGTATGCCTCCGGCAAGCGTCATGACATACTCCTCAGTCGAGCCGCGGTACGGAACCAAGGCGGAGACGCCTTCCGGCACAATGAGTTTCGATTTTCCGAGGTAGCGATCGTTCGCTCGTCCCTTCTCGAGGACGGCTCGAGAGCCCATGCCGCGGTATTCCTTGAATTTCTTCCCGTCCTTTTCGACAAGTTTCCCGGGGGCGGCGTCGGTCCCTGCGAGGAGGTTCCCGAGCATGACGGCAGAGGCGCCTGCGGCAAGCGCTTTCGCGATGTCGCCGGAGTTGCGCATGCCGCCATCCGCAATGACCGGGACCCCCGCTTTCTGAGCAACCGCGACCACGTCGAGGATGGCGGAGAGCTGCGGCACGCCGACGCCGGAGACGATGCGGGTCGTGCAAATCGAGCCGGGTCCGATACCGACCTTGATGCCATCGGCGAATTTCACGAGCTCGCGCGCGGCTTCCGCGGTCGCGATGTTCCCCACCAAAAGCGGCGTTTTCCCTATCGCCTTCTTTATTTTTTTCGCGCCACTGATCACATTGAGGTTATGGCCGTGTGCGGAATCTATAGCAATGACGTCCGCGCCGGCCTTGACGAGCTTCAATGCCCGGTCGAGGTCAAAGGGTGAGCACGCCGCGCCGACTTTCACCTTTTCTTTCTTCGCCTTCGCGACCAACGCGGCTTCTTCCTCGGCGGTGTTGTTGCGGTGAATGATGCCGAGCCCTCCGAGTTTGCCCAAGACTACCGCCATGCCGTCCTCGGTCACCTTGTCCATCGCCGCGGAGAGGATAGGGAGTGTAAGAAAAAAGCCGCGTGCTATCGCGGTTCCGAGTTCGGCTTCCCGCGGCTCGAGCGAGCTCGCGGCCGGGCGGATGAGGACGTCGTCAAAAGTGAAGGAAACTTTTGTCGATATTTTTCCCATGCCCAAGTATAGCGCAGGGAAACGAGCGTTTCAAGCCGAAACGATATCAACACGCCTGCTTGCATTCGGTACAACGCTGACACCCTCTTGATCCGTATACCGACCCATCCACAAGACGCAATGCCAGGCGAATTTGCACCCCTTAGATTCAGCGAGGTGTATGTGTGCTTTTTTCTCTCCTTTCTTGAAGACCATATGGCGACAGGATTATGCGCCCTTAAATTCCGATTTAAGAAGTTCCGCGAACTTGTGCTGTACTTTCTCAAGCTTTGGCGCGATGACGAGCGCACAGTAACTCTGCGAGGGGTTCCGGGCGAAATAGTCTTTGTGGTACTCCTCCGCAAGATGGAATCCGCCTGCTGGCAGAACCCCGAGCGGCTCAACGTCGGTCGCAATCGGAGCGCCTTCCTTCGCAGACGCATTAAGCTCAGCAATGAACGCCTCGGCGACTTTTTTCTGTTCGTCGGTCGTGTAAAAAACGACGGAGCGGTACTGGGTACCGACGTCGTTCCCCTGCCGATTAACCTGTGTCGCGTCATGCGAGCCGAAAAAGACCGTGAGCAGGGTGTCATAGGATATCTGCGACGGGTCGTACTCGATGCGGATGACTTCGACGTGTCCGGTTTCGCCGCTGCAGACCGATTCGTAGGTCGGGTTAGGAGTCGTGCCGCCCGCGTAGCCGGGTTCTACCTTCGAGACGCCTTTGAGCCGCGTGAACGTCGCCTCCGTGCACCAGAAACAGCCCCCACCAAAAATTGCAACTTGGCTCTCGGATGGATTATTCTCCATAAGAAACAGCAGAAAAAGACATCCCGGGCGGGCTGTTTCTGGAAAAAGCCCCGCCCCGTAGCACGCCTTGGGTTGCTACTGGGGATCCTCCACCAAAGACCGCCGCTTCCGTTTTCATGGTGACAGTATCTTACGGCTTCGTGACCTTCGCAACGAGCGCGCAATGATCCGACACGCCGCAGAGCATGGAAACATCCAAGACCCGGTATTCCGGAGTCGAGAATATGCCGTCTACCATCAAGGGGATGGGGCCTTTGCGGTGGAGCGAGCCGTCGATCGAGGTCATATACGCCGGGGGCACGTTGTCCTTGAAGTGCGCGGCGAGGAGCGCGAACATCTCCTTCCCGCGGGGCGCGTTGAAGTCTCCCATGAGAACCATCTCTCCCGCTCCACCCACCGCTTTCAAAAGGCCCGCCATGCCGCGCCGCTGGAGCTCGTCCGCTTCGCCGTCCGGCGTCCAGATGAAGTGAGTGGTCCCGAAGCGATACCGCTCTCCTTCGTGCTCGACCTCGACGGTCGTGAACATGTAGCGCTGGGTTGCGTGTTTCGTCGCCGTCGTCCTGTTATCGAAAAAGACGGGCGAGTCGGGCTCCCCGGCATACTGGCGGACCGCGGAGGCAAGGATGGGGAGTCGCGAAAAGATTGCTTCCCCTTCGGCGACCCCTTCCCGCGTCGGGTGGTGGCGGAGTATCCCGGCCGCAAAAACGCCGTTCGCGCCTAAGACCTCTTCAAAAATATGGAGATCCGCGTCGTGAATCTCCTGGATGCAGACGATGTCAGGCTTCCGCTCCTTGAGGAACGATATGGCGCGCTCTAAATGCTTATCTCCCTCGATGTTGAGGGTCACGACCGAGAGCGGCATGGGTCAGCGTTTCGCGGCGTCGCGGTTCGCGGCCGCTCGAATGAATGCGGTAAACAAAGGATGAGGCCGCAAGGGACGCGCCTGGAGCTCCGGATGGAATTGGGTTCCGAGCATGAAGGGGTGCGCGGATTCCGGAAGCTCTGCGATTTCCATAAGGATGCCGTCGGGCGAAACGCCGGAAAAAACCACTCCCGCTTCCTCAAAGCGCTTCGTGTACTTCGGATTCACCTCGTAGCGATGGCGATGACGCTCGTCGACGGAATTCGCGCCATATGCTTTCTGCGCGATGGTTCCTTTCTTAAGATTCGCGGCGTAGTGGCCGAGGCGCATGGTGCCACCCATCCGCGCGTTCGCGATCTTCTTTACCTGATCCGGCATGACGTCTATGACCGGGTTCGGCGTTCCCGGGCTTATCTCGGTCGTGTGCGCGTGCGGCAGCGAGAGGACGTTGCGCGCGAACTCGACCAGCATGAGCTGCATGCCGTAGCAGAGTCCGAAATAGGGGATTGTATGTTCCCGGGCGTATCCGATGACCTTGATCTTCCCCTCGATACCGGTCTCGCCGAAGCCGCCGGGCACGATGATACCGTCATACTGATCCAAGGATGCGAGAGGAACGCGGTCCTTCTCGAAATCCTTAGCATTAAGCCAGTGTATCTTCGGCTTCAGTCCTTGGGCATACGACGAGAACTTGATGGCTTCGATGACGGAGAGATAGGCGTCGGAGAGGATGAAATCGCCGGTGTCGAAGTACTTGCCGACTATGGCGATGTCGACGGTTCGGCGGGTTTCCTTGCTTTTCCGGACGAATTCCTTCCACGCGGTGAGGCCCGGGCGCGAGAGGGGCTTCCCTGTGAACGTGAGAAGCTTGAGGAGAAGCGCGTCCAAGCCGTCCTTTGCGAAATTGAGCGGCACGTCATAGATGGACTCGACATCGGGAGCGGAGATGACGGCCTCAGGCGCGACGTTGCAGAAGAGTGCGATCTTCTCCTTCCGCTTCTCATCCAAGGGCTTATCGCTTCGGGCGATGATGACATTCGGCTGGACGCCGTAGGCGTTCAGGGCGCGGACCGCATTTTGGGTCGGCTTCGTCTTCATCTCGCCGAGCTTGTCCGGGACCGGAAGGTACGAGACCATGATAAAGAGGACATCGTCGGGCGCGTGCATGTGCATGACGCGTGCCGCCTCTATAAAAAGCGCGTTCTGAAAGTCCCCTACCGTGCCGCCGATCTCTATCACCGAGACGTCGGAGTGGTTTGCCGCCGCGGCTGCGGTAAAGCGGCGGATGATTTCGTCCTGCACGTGTGGTATCGCCTCGACGCATTTCCCGCCGTACCCGAGCGAGCGCTCTTTCCGGAGCACGTACTGGTACACCATGCCGCTCGTGATGGAGTCCTCCGGATTGAGATCGCGATTCAGGAAGCGTTCGTAGTTCCCGAGGTCCTGGTCACACTCGAGGCCGCTCTTTAAAACGAAAACCTCACCGTGCTCGGTGGGGTTCATGGTGCCGGCGTCGACGTTCAAGTACGGATCCACTTTGACGATGTTCACGTGGATGCCGCGGGCCTCGAGGAGGGTTCCGATCGAGGACGTGGTGATGCCTTTCCCGACGCCGCTCATCACGCCGCCGATCACGAAGATGTACTTGTGGCGCCTGCGGGGGAGGAGGAAGCCGCGCTTTTTCTTTTCTTTCGTTGCGCGTGCCATAAGGGGCTATTATACCGAAAGATACTTCCGGACCGCAAGGAAGGAGGATAGCGCCCCCATCACAGCGCCTGCCCCCACGAGGACAAGGAAAAAGACGGGGAGATTCGCGAGATAGTACGAGAGAACATCGACGCCGAAGACGCTCTCGGAGGCGCCGCGGAAGAACCACGAAAGCGGGAAGAATGCGATGAGCGCGATCATGGCCGAGACGGCACCGTAGAAGGTCCCCTCGACGACGAACGGACCCTGGATGTAGGGGTTTGAAGCGCCGACGAGCCGCATGACGGATATTTCCTCGCGCGCAGTGTAGATGGCGAGCCGTATGGTGTTAAAGGTGATGACGATGGAGGCGGCCGCGAAGATAAGGATGACGACGAGGCCGAAACGGCCGACATAATCGGTCACCCGGCCGAGCTCATCGATGACGGCTTTGTTCTGGGCATAATTCACGGTGTCGATGAACGGAAGTCCGCTCGTGTCCTCCGTCCGATCCGCGAGGAATCGGGCGATCCCTTCGTACTGCGAGGGCTCTTTCGCCTTCACGGACAGGGACGCGCCGAACGGGTTCGCTCCGAGCTCGTCAAGAGCTTGGAGGGTGAGCTGGTCATCTGCATGCCGCTCGCGGAAATTCTGCTCCGCCTGTTCGCGCGTCACGTAGGTCACGAACTCGACTTCGGGGATGCGCTCAAGCGCAGTCTTCAGGTCGAGGATAGCGGTCTCGGTCGCGGTCGTCGCGAAGTACACGTTCACGTCGACCTTGTCTTTCACATACGTGATGAACTGCATCACGATTGCGTTCATGAACATCAGAGAGCCAATGATGACAAGGGTCATCGTCATCACGAAGATGGAGGACACGGAGACGAAGCTGTTTCTGACGACATTCGTCATCCCCGCGCGCGCTATCCTTCGTACGTTGGTCCAGAGCATGTATTAGATTTTATTCACGAGTAAAACGAGTTAGAAAATCTTATACTCCGCAGGATGGCGACTTTGCACATCGTGCGGAGTCCTGGAAAATATAATTCGCATAACTCACTGACAACTCCCCCTATCCTTCCGCGAAACGCGTCAGGATCTAATGAAAACATCGTCGCTACGCTTTGTGTTTTCATAAGACGTATCTCCCCGACTTATCGTCGCGCACGACGCGTCCCATGTCCATGGTGACGACGCGCTTCCCGAGGGAATCGACAACGCCCTTGTTGTGGGACGTGAGGATGACGGTCGTGCCGAGCTCGTTGATGCGCTTCAGGATCTCGACGACTTGGTGGGTATTCAGGGGGTCCAAGTTCCCCGTCGGCTCGTCGGCGAGGAGGACGTCGGGCTGGTTCACTATCGCGCGCCCGATCGCGACCCGCTGGCGCTCTCCGCCAGAGAGCTCGGACGGGAAGTTCCATGCCTTGTCGGAGAGGTCCACGAGCTCGAGGACGTGCGGCACGTCGGCGGCAACTTCGTCGTCGGTCCGGCCCGAGGCCTCCATCGCGAACGCGATGTTCTCGAACGCGGTCTTCGACGGGATCAACCGGTATTCCTGAAACACGGTGCCGATCTTCCGACGCAGGCGATGGAGTTCGGAGCGGGGTATCCGGTGCACGTCTTGGGACTCGAAATACACGGCACCGGCGGTCGGAGTCTCTTCGGCAAGGATCATCTTGAGGAGCGTCGTCTTCCCCGCACCGGCATGCCCCACGACCGACACGAATTCCTTTGGCTCGATGGAGAGGGTGACGTCCTCGAGCGCAGTCGAAGCGTCGTTATAGACCTTGCTCACGCGATCGAAGTAGATCATTCGGAAAATCTCTCGGCCGAGGGCATGCCGAGAGCTACCTTATTGTACACTCAATTTCTCGGCCGCTTCTATAAAATCATCCAGCTCGCCCGAGAGGACCGCGTCCGGCGTGTGCGACTCGTGCTCGGTGCGATGGTCCTTCACGAGCTTGTAGGGGTGGAGGACGTAGGAGCGGATCTGGTTGCCCCATTCGATCGCGGTCGTGGGCGCCAAGGAAAGTCCCCGCTCCGTCGCGCGCTTCCGCTCCTCTTCGTGCTGGAAAAACTTCGCCTTGAGGAGTCGGAGCGCCCGTTCACGGTTCGCCTGCTGCGACCGCTCGGAAGAGATGTGGACGGAGAGGCCGGAGGGCACATGGACTATACGGACCGCCGTTTCGCGCTTGTTGACGTTCTGGCCCCCCGCGCCACC
>CAYHKM010000001.1:0-46224 GCA_964357285.1 uncultured Candidatus Saccharibacteria bacterium | reverse complement strand
GAGAGTCCGGTGCCGCCGCCCGCGGCCCCCAAGAGTCCCGCGAGTGTGTTCGTGAAGGTGAGTGTTCCAGCAGAGCCGACGACGGTGGTCGATGCCGTGAGTCCGTTGAACGGAGACGAGGAGGTCGCGATGAGGACGGTGCCGGTCTGCGTTTGTCCCGCGGGACCGACCGCAAGAACACCGGTGTTCGTGACGTTGCCTCCCGAGTATGAAAGTCCTGAAGAGAACGTTGTCGTCGCGACCCACGAAGGGACGCCCCCGATGAGAGAGAGAGTTTGTCCGTTCGTACCGGCCGATGTCGTTGCCAAGGGACTCGTGCCGTTCCCGAGAAGGAGCGAGTTCGCCTGAATGTTCCCCCATCCGGTCCCGCCGAAGGCGACGGAGAGGATGCCGGAGACGTCAGAGGCGAGGTCGATGAGGGACGTGCCGATGGCGCCCGCGGTCGCTTTGAGGAAGCCCGTGAAGTTGTTGAGGGAAAGGCCGGCGAAGGTCGAGGTTCCTGCCGAGTTGAAGCGGGTCGCGGAGACGCCGCCCGAGAAAGAACTGGTCGCGCCGTCCCCGAGGATGGTGGTGGTCGAGGTCCTGCCGACGCCGAAGGCGGAGAGGGACGAGACGCCGCCCACGAAGGTGCTGGTCGCGGTCGAGGTCGCGGAGAAGCTCGGGGCAGAGACCGTGCCATAGGCGACCACGTTGTTCCGGAAGAGGGCGTTTCCGAGGACCTCGAGGATGTTTCCGGTCGTTGAGGTCGCGTTCGTGCCTATGAGTACGACGTACGAGAGAGTGGTTGGGAAGACGGCGAGGTCCTGCGTCGTGGTGGCCCAGAAGCCGCCGCCGCCTCCGCCGGAGCCGAAGACGGACCAGGAGCCCGAGGAGTTCTTGAATTCGATGGTGCCGGCGTTGTCCCGGAAGCCGTATCCCAAGGAGCCCGAGATGTCGCCGAAGTTGAGGTATCGGTTAGCTCCGGAGAGGATGAGGTCGCCATAGACGTCGAGGGTTGCGAGCGGAGAGGTTGTGGAGACACCGAGCTTTCGGGATGACGTGAGAAAAAGGGTCGAGGTTGCGGTCAAGTCCGTGCCGGCGGCTGCGTAGTACGGGAGTTGACCCGCGACTCCGGAGCCCACGACTCCGGAGCCCGCGGAGAGTCCGGTCGTTCCCGAGATGGTGCCGCCGACGATGGTGGCGTTCCTGATGGTGACGCCGTCGAGGTTGCTGATGTTGCTGACAAGTGTAGTGATATTCGTAATAGCTCCACTTTGAGAGAGCGGGAGCGATACGCTAAACAAATCCGATTTCAATTTATTTACCGTTTCATTGAGGCGCCGCTCCAGTTCTTCTTTTGTGATCCCGGCCACTGTGACGTACCGAACAGGATTTTGAATGACTGTAGTAGGAGTGTTGGTAACGATGCGTTCAACGATAGTTGTTGGTGATGATGAAACGCCTCCGCCGGGGTACTGCGGAAATACTTCCGGAGTGAGATATGCGGGTTTCGGAAAAAAGAAATCGTAAACCGCATCGAAAATGCCGGATGGAGTGAGAGCGAAAGCGAGAAGATCGTTTGGCGATGAACCGAGCGTAGTAAGTGAGGAGAAAAATCCTGTCGCCACATCTGCCGCAAGTCGCGGAGAATCGACGACGAAATCTTCCGCGTGTGAGGCGATATACGATCCTATGAGAGAACGGTCATCCCAGAGCGTTTTTAGATGCGAGTGAAATGTTACTTGCCAGTGGTACGCGTCCGACACCGCGTCGGTGACGTCGAAGTTGGGCGCTGAGCGGTAAAGCGCCGAGCCGATAGAGAACGTGAGGAGAAAAACGCTGACTCCAAGTACGGCCGAAACGACGCGGCCGGCCTGGAGCGCATAGTTGAGCCCCAGTTGTGCGGTCGACGGCTGCCTCGCGGCCTTGGATGTAGTCACGGATGGCGCAGGCGGCTTCGGGCTTGACGTTACGGCAGCCTGTGGTGATCGCAGCGACGGGGATTCGCGGATTGTTCCGTTTCGGGCATATTCGTCGACCCGCTCTCTGCGAAGGTTCTCGAGACGGATCCGTTCAAGCTCCTCGGAGTCACGGAAAAAGCGCTCGATCGAGTCTGATTCGACGAACCAAGCCCGGCCGATCTTTTTGCCGACTACCTTATTCTCGCGGGCAAGTTTTCCTACGTAATCAGGGGTGTACTTAAACCGCTCTGCAGCCTCTTTTGCAGAAAAAAAAGTCTTTCCATCAAAGATTTCAGACATGTCGAACTACCTATAATATTACTAGTCATTTCGGCTTTCCGAACTATGTTATTCAATATAGAAGTGTGGATTCAACCGCGAGAAAATTTCAGCCGGATCGAACGAAAATTCCTTTGAACAGAATATGAAGATCAACCCGGTCATTCGGCAAGATTTTCAATAAAACAACCCCTAGGGTTTAGGGGTTGCCGTGAGTCTTTATCTTGGCTATCCGAGATTCAAGACCGTCAAAATAAAATTAGCTCCTGCCCTGAAAAAATCCCAAAATGAAGCAACAATAACCTCAAAAAACGACTTGATACCTTCGAGGCCTTCTTGGAAGGCCGTAAGCCCTTTTCCTATGATTTCGGCCCCGCCATCAGCCGTAATAGTCGCCGCGAGGCTACTCTTGGTCATGGTCCACTTTGATCCAAGGAATGAGCCGCCAAGGCTTATTGCAAGAATGACAAGAAGGGAAACCACGGCTATGTGTCGAAGAGCACCCCCTGTGCTTCCCTTAAGCTCGAGGGGGCTCGGAAGTGATGCTTGAACGTCGGCTTTTTCTGACTTTCGTGCCGGCGCGGCGTTTTGTAGCTTCTGGATCTGTATTTTTTCACCTACTATCGTGGTCATTTTTTTAACTACAACTCCATCAATATTGGGAACAGCGGGTGACCCCGTGAAACGCTCAACCCGAGTTTTGGCTTCCGTGGTTTTTCGCGGAAAGACTATTGTTTTATTAGTTATTTCGGGAACTTCCGTGGTTTTTCGCGGAAAGACTATTGTTTGAAAAGTAGTTTCTGGTGCTTTGGTCTCAATTAAAATAGGAAAAAGAGGATTTTCGTCAAAGTGATACTTAACTTGGTCCCACGTTTTTGGCACCTCGAACGCGCCCAGACGCAGGTGCGCAAGAGATAAGAGTGACTTCTTTATTTCCGGGACCACGGGGATGGCAGGGATATGAGCCTTTGTGCCAGACGTGATCTCAGAGGTTCCGTTTAAGGGCCTGGAAACAGCCTCGTCATCGTGCGCATGGGTAAAAAGTGATTCCTGGTCTACATACCACGCCCTACCCACTCTCGTAGCATCGATTTTCCCTCCTCGGGCAAGCTGCCCAATATAGTCTTTAGCGTATCCGGTAAGCTCTGAAGCTCGTTTAGACGAGATGTACTTTTTACCGCCTATTTCAAGCTCATCCATGGGATGAGTATACAGCGGTAACGCCATCGTTCTCTTCCATGATTGGTAGCTGTGGGGATATCAGGTGAGTCCGATCCTCTCGCGAAAGAACTTTTCGAGCTCCGTTGGGTTCCCCGAGCCCTTTGTCCTCTTCATTGCCTCTCCCAGAAGGAATTTCATCGCCTTTTCTTTCCCGGCTTTGATTTCAGCAACGACCGCCACATTGTCAGAGATTATTTGGTCAACGACTGCGAGGAGAGAATCTCTATCGCTTACCTGAAGTACGGCCTTATTCTTAGCTATGTCAGCTGGGTTTCCGCCTTTTTCAAGCAAGTTCTTGATGATTACCTTCCCTGCAACAGAAGATATGGATCCTTCCCGGCGCATGACTACTATCTCGCCAAGAGAGGCTCCCGAGAGACGGGATAGCTGCTCCTCGTTCGGGGTAAGGCCCCGTACCTCGGAAATGAGAAGATTAAAGGCGTCGCGCATCCCGTCCCTATCAAGTCCTGACGACAGTATCTCGTCGCCCACCCGTGCATAGGCATCGTCCGCGACGAGTATCTCTGCGTCTTCGATCTTCAGGCCGTTCTCCACGTATCGGTCCCGTTTCTGCCAGGGAAGTTCCGGGAACCCTGCACGAATCGACTCGGCTGAGAACTCGGCTACCCGAGATAGCCTGAACTTGGGAATGTCGGGTTCGGGAAAATAACGATAATCATGCGAGCTTTCCTTTTTCCTCTGCGAGTACGTCTTCTGGCCCGCTTCGTCCCATCCGCGGGTTTCCTGGACGATAAGACTTCCCGTCTCCAGAGTCTCAACCTGTCGTTCTATTTCATAGGCAATGGCCCGCTCCACCGAACGGAAGGAATTCAGATTCTTCACCTCGACTTTCGTTCCCAGCGTCGCCGGATCCTTTGAAACGGAAATATTCGCTTCAACGCGCATCTGTCCTTTCTCCATGTTGGCCTCACCCGCGCCGAGGTAGCGGAGCAAAAGCTGAAGCTCGCGAGCGAATGCGCTCGCCGTCTTCGCATCATGGACAACGGGCTCGGTGACAAGCTCCATCAGCGGAACGCCCGCACGATTGAAATCGATGACACTCCACTCCTCGCCTTCCCCGCCGTGAGCGGAGAGGTGCTGCGAGCGGGCCGTGTCCTCTTCCAGATGTACGCGCGTGACCGCGATACCGGACAGCATCCCGCCGGAGACGAGCGGGTATTCATACTGACTGATCTGATACCCCTTCGGAAGATCGGGATAGAAATAATTCTTGCGATCGAACTCGGTGTAATCCGCAAGCGCACCGCCGATCGCGCTTCCGACACGCAAGACATGTCGTATCGCTTCCCTGTTCGCAACCGGCAGTGTCCCCGGGAACGCCATGCAGACCGGGCACACGTTCACATTCGGACGTGTTTCGTCCGGGTCGTTCCTAGACGTGCAAAACATCTTGGTCGCCGTCTTAAGTTCAGCGTGTATTTCGAGGCCCATCGTTGGAATGTAGCCGCTCATGTAAACCACGCCGCCCGTCTATCCCCGAGGCAAGCCTCGGGGCATTTCGCGGGCGGCGACCATGGTGTTTTTCTGGATAGGGTGCGCCCACCGGGCGCACTTCTTTCATGGCGCCATTCATCCCCGCGCCAGAGGCGCGGGGCGCTCTGGCGTCCGCCAGTAAACGCGCCTGCCCCGTAGTGACCGCCAAGCGTTCTACTACCGGGGTGAATCTCAAGGCCTATCGTCGGTGCGTATTTATTCATGCCAGTGTGCGGTATCACCCACACACTGGCATCGTAGCAAATCACTTCCCTTCCCTCAAAAACGCGGTAAGCCGATCCGAGGCCTTCTTCACGAGCACGTCATCAATAATCGAGAACCGAACGACCGACCCGAAGCGCGAAAGCTCGGCTTCCCGCTTCGCGAGCTCAATCTCGCCGAGCATGTCCGTTTTAGTGAGGAAAATTATCTCGGGTTTCGTGAGAAGTGTTTCATCAAATGCCGCAAGCTCCTTCCTGACAATCTCGTATATCCGAGAGGGATCTTCGTGCTCTGCGGAGATGCAGTGGAGAAGGGAGCGGGTGCGCCGGATGTGCCGCAGGAACTTGTGTCCGAGTCCCTTCCCCTCGGAGGCCCCCTCGATGAGCCCCGGAATGTCAGCCAGGATATGGCTGTGGAAAACTCCTAGATTCGGCTCGAGCGTGGTGAACTGATACGCGCCAACCTTCGCGCCCGCTTTTGTGATGGTATTGAGAAGCGATGTCTTGCCGGCGTTCGGAAGCCCAACCACGCCGACGTCAGCAATGAGTCGCACCTCGATCTGAAACGTTGCCTTTTCCCCATCCGCTCCGCGCGTGGATTGCGTCGGGTACTGATTGGTCGATGACTTGTAATGCGCGTTCCCGAGTCCACCGCCCCCTCCGCGGAGGGCTGTTCGCTTTTCTCCTTCCGTCATGAGTTCGAAGGATTCCCCCGTACTCGCGTTCCTGACCACGGAACCCACGGGAACATCTATGACGAAGGGTTTCCCGTCCTTGCCGGTCATGGTCTTTCCTTTGCCCGGCCCTCCGTCCTCGGCAGTAAAAACGCTCCGACCGCGATACCGGGCGAGCGCGTTCAGGTCGCGTATCCCCCGAAGAACGATGTCGCCGCCCGTGCCGCCGTTCCCACCGGAAGGGCCGCCGTACTCTTTCCCTTTCTCATGGAGCCAGCGGACGACGCCGTCGCCTCCGCGTCCCGCGCGCGCACGCACGGATATCTCATCGATGAACGCCATGAACGGATTACTTCAGGAACCGGTGGACGATCCAGTGCACGACTGAAAGGATAAGCCCCGCGAGGAGCGCGGGCATGAAACCATTGACCGCGAAGCCGTCGAGGTGCACAACCGCGGCCACTCCCCAGATGAGGAGAGCGTTCACGACAAAGGTGAAGAGACCGAGCGTGAGGATGGTCAAGGGAAGCGTAAGGAGGAGGAGGATCGGGCGTATGACGAGGTTCACGACCCCAAGGATGAGCGCGACTATGATCGCGGTGTAGATGTTCGTCACCGTGAACCCGGGGACGACGTGCGCGATGAGAAGTAGCGCAAAGACCGTCGAGAAAAAACTGACGAGGAGCTTCATGCGCCTACTATAGCACCGCGGAGCGCTCACCTATGGGACGAGTTTCCAGCCCGCTTTGAGGAGTTGTTCCGCTTTTTTGAATTTCATCTCCCTCGTTTCCGTCCCGTTCGTGACTCTGACGACGTCGTTCCTGCCGATCTTCCCCTTCCCCAGGCGGACGGGCGGGAGCGCGGTAACGGAAACCGATGCGACTCCGAGGGGAGGACCGGAAGTGAGCCGCGTGAGGGCGTCCGTCGCGAACCGCGCAAGACCCTCCTCGAGCTCCCGAAAGAGCCGAAGCCCCTCGCGACGGTACTCGATAAAAGGATCCCGCCCGCCGTAGGAGCGGAGATTCACCGAGCCGCGCAGGTGGTCCATGGTCTCAAGATGCTCTATCCAGAACGTGTCATACGCTTGGAGAAGCGTCCGACGAATAGAGGGTACGAATGCCTCACCCAGTTCCTTCTCTTTCGCCTCGAGGGCTTCGAGGTCCGCGCCTGCGCTCGTCATGAGCTCGCGCGCGGCCTCGAGGACCGTATTCCCGTCACCCGCGAGTATCGCGCGCCGCTTCGCGTAGATAGAAGCCCGTTGATGGTTCAGGACGTCGTCGAAGCCGAGGACGTGCTTCCGCGCGTCGAAGTTGCGCCCCTCGATGGTCTTTTGGGCGTTCTCGAGCGAGTTCGTGATCATCCGGTTCGCTATGGGTTCGTCCTCCGGGATGCCGAGGCGTCCCATGATTCCTTTTACGGTGTCGGAAGCGAATATCCGCATCAGCCGATCCTCGAGCGATATGAAGAACTGCGTCTCTCCCGGATCGCCCTGGCGGCCAGAGCGGCCGCGGAGCTGGGTGTCGATACGGCGGGCTTCGTGCCGCTCGGTGCCGATCACATAAAGACCCCCGAGCGCTTTCACCGCTTCGTACTCCTCCGGCGTCGGAGGGTTTCCTCCGAGCTTCACGTCGACGCCGCGGCCGGCCATATTGGTCGCGACGGTGACGGCGGATTTCCGCCCGGCTTGCGCGATGATTTCGCCCTCGCGCTCGTGATTCTTCGCGTTCAGGACCTCGTGCGGTATCCCTGCGGCCCGTAACACCCCCGCCAGGCGTTCATTCGCTTCGATGGAGGTCGTGCCGATCAAAACCGGTTGGCCCTTCTCGTGCCGCGACTTCACTTCGCGGGCGAGTGCCGTGAACTTGCCGTTGTCCGTCTGGAAGATGAGGTCGTCCATGTCCTTCCGCGAGTTGTCGCGATTCGTGGGGATGGCGATGACGTCGAGGTTATAGACGGTTCGGAATTCCTCTTCGGACGTGAGACCGGTTCCCGTCATACCGGACAATTTTCCGTACATCCGGAAGTAATTTTGGAAGGTGATCGAGGCGTAGGTCTGGCTCTCTTTCTGAACCGCGACATTCTCCTTCGCCTCAATGGCCTGATGGAGCCCCTCTGACCAGCGCCGTCCCGGCTGTAAGCGACCCGTGAACTCGTCAACAATGACGACCTGGCCGTCTTTGACGACGTAATCCTTGTCCTTCACAAAGACCGCCCTCGCCTTGAGCGCGGCCTCGAGATGGTGCACGTACTTCACGCCGCCTTCGGCGTACATGTTTTCGATGCCAAGCGTGCGCTCTGCCTTCTCGATGCCGGACTCGGTCACCGATACCGCGCGAAGCTTCTCGTCTACGGTATAGTCGGTGTTTTCGTTGAGGGACGCGGCGATGCGGGAGAAGGTCTTGTAGAGCTCTTCCGCGTCACGCGCGGGACCGGAGATGATGAGGGGCGTCCGCGCTTCGTCGATGAGTATCGAGTCGACCTCGTCCACGATGCCGTAGTAGAGCTCGCGCTGGCGTAAGGAGGCGGTGTCGTACTCGAGGTTGTCGCGGAGGTAATCGAATCCGAATTCGTTGTTGGTCCCGTAGGTCACGTCCGCGGCATATGCGTCGCGGCGCGAGGTGGGGCGCAGGAATTCATGCACGACCTTGAACGAGCCGAGGGTGTCGCGCGCCGCATCTTCCGCGGTGTTCGTGTGGGCGGGGTCGTAGATGAAGGATGATTCGTGATTGATGACGCCGACGGTCAAACCCAGCGCGTGGTGGATCTGTCCCATCCATACGGCATCGCGCCGCGCGAGATAGTCGTTCACCGTGATCACGTGGACGCCTTTCCCTGCTAAGGCATTCAGATACGCGGGGAGGGTGGCGACGAGGGTCTTCCCTTCCCCGGTTCTCATCTCGGCGATGGCGTGATTATGAAGGACATATCCTCCTATCACCTGGACGTCGTAGTGCCGCTCGCCGAGCGTGCGGCGCGAAGCTTCGCGGACTGCGGCGAACGCTTCCGGGAGAAGGGCGTCGATGTCCTCACCCGCTACAAGCCGCTCCTTGAAGCGGCGGGTGAGGTCTGTGAGTTCGGCGTCGGAAAGTGCCTTGGTCTCGACCTCTCGGGCATTGACTGCCGAGACGGCACTTTTGGCCTTAGCAAAAAGAGGGCTCTGCTGAGAGAAGAACCGGTCGAGAAAACCCATGTGGGAGGAATCGTAACATGAAAGCGTGTTACCCGTCGGCACAATAAAAAACGCTCCCGGTTCCGGGAGCGTCCGAAGAACATTTCCGCGTTATCAGCGGCGGCGAGCTTTCTTACCCTTCTTCTTCGTCTTCTTGACCTTCTTTTTTGCCTTTTTCTTGGCCATGATGTTTGAGAGAAAACTTGTGCTTTCGGCTGACCTCGACCTTGAGCGGTACGCGCTCTGCGACCCGACTCATGGCCAGCAAGACAAGTTCAATTTCATTATGGAATGAACTGGAACACGCATCGCTGAAAACGTACCGGAGTGTGGATAACTTCGCGCGTCGATCGCACGCACAGGAAACAGAAACGGAGCGCGCGACGATGTCATCCCGCGAGGATGCGTACTTCAGGAACTATCTCGATGCCGGTTTCCGTCTTTACTTTTTCACGCACGAGTTCAGCGAGTCCCTCGACATCGAGCATCGTCCCCCCCACATCGGCCGCGATCACCAAGGGCTGCGCGTCCCACAAAAACGCTCGGCCAACGCGGAGTCCCTTGAGCTTGAGTACTCGGTCGAGGATCCACGCCAGAGGCACTTTGACCCCTCCCTCTGGCATCGGGAAGAGCGGCATCCCGGCGAAGCGCGACTGGATCCTCTTCGCCTCTTCCGCCGGAACGACCGGGTTGAGAAAAAACGAACCGGCAGTGCCGTACTCCTTGAGCGGCGGGAATTTCTTTTCCCGGATGGCAAGGACGGCACGGCGGATATTCGAAAGTGTTGGCTCTTCCTCAGACCCCGTGAAATGCGCCGCGATGTCCTTGTACGAGAGGCGTGGCGCCGGTGTCGCGGCGAGGCGGAACGTGACTGCCGTTATGAAATATCGGTCCCGCTTTTCTTTGAAAACGCTGGTGCGGTATCCGAACGAGCATTTTTCCCGCGGCAAGGTGACGACGCGGCCGCTCTCAATGTCAAAAGCATTCGCTGAAACGATGGTTTCCTCAAGCGCCGCTCCGTATGCGCCGATGTTCTGCACGACCGCGGCGCCGACCGTTCCCGGAATCCCGGACAGATTTTCGATCCCCCACCACCCTTCCCGGACCGCGTGCTCGACGAAAGCGTCCCACGAGGACCCCGCATCGACAGTCACCGTAACCATCCCCTTTATAAAGTCGGTAGGCCGGATCGCGTTCGCCGTGAGTCGGACGAAGACGGCCTCGACGCCCTTGTCGGGGGCAAGTATGTTCGACCCGTCACCCAAGGGGATCACGGGAAGAGTCCGCTCGCGAGCGAACGTGACCGCGGCTTCCACTTCATGCGCGTTCGCGATTGTGAGGATGTACCGCGCTGGACCGCCGATGCGGAACGTCGTTACGCGGGCAAGCGGAACATTCTCTTCGACTCTCATTGCACGTTATCCGCACTATGCGACCGACGGGTGCGAGCTCCAAGCAAAAATCTATGTGAGTGCCGCCGTCGGCCGCATGCTACGGACAACACAGGTCCACTATATCAAGGATACCTGCTGTGCCGCCAATACCTACGGTGAGTGCCGTCGGTCATGGCCGCCTGGCTCACGGACAACACGGGTTCACTATATCAAAAACGTGCCTTTTGTCGCCGATCCTCGACATGCGTTCCCGGAAAGCGCATCGCGCATCAGAAACGCAAAACCCCGCTTGCGCGGGGGCTTACGTAGACTTTTGTAGAGCTAGCAACACTAGCACTCACCAAGACATGATAGCACACGAGACGGCGTTTTGCAAATCAGGGGTTCTGTCCCGACTCGATGATGCGGATATATTCTTCACCCTGTGTTTTGAATGCAGGATTCAGACGGATCGCCTCGCGGATCGCTGAGACCGATTCCTGTCGGCGGTCCGCCTGAAGATATGCCGCGGCAAGGTTCAGACGCACCTGCGCGTCATCGGGGTGCCCAGCGACGCGCGTCTCGAGAATCCGGACGACGATGTCGTATTCCTTGATGTCAAGGTATGCCTGAAGAACGTAGTCGTTGTCCGGGGTCACGGTCCCGTACCGCTCCATGAGGAGCGCGTCGGCGATGTCGCGCCTCCCGACCCTGATCGCAACCATCGCGTAGTAGATCCGCGCTTGATCATACGATGGCTCGAGCTCATAGGCTGTCCGGAGCCACTCGAGAGCCCCCTCTGCATTCCCGGCGTCAAGGGCGAGGATGCCGAGCTCGAAAAGGATGGCCTGCTTCTGAGGTGAGAGTTCTTGGGCTTTCAGGAGCGGCGCCTGCGCCCCGGCGATATCGCCTATCTGGTGGAGGAACGCTCCATAAAAGAGCTGTACCCGAGCGTCGTTCGGTTCGCGCGCCACCTCTTCGGCGAGCTTCCCCGCCGTGTAGGCGAATACTTCGGCCCGGAACTGCGGGGTCGAGCGGGCGATGAGGTTCTGATTGGTCCCGAGTTCAGTGGCGAACTGCATCAGCTGTTCATGTGCCTCTTGCCGCCCGATGCCGCCACCTGTCAGGGTTTTCTTGAAGTATTCGAGGTTCGGGGCGAGGTTCTCGGTCTTCGGCTTTAGCGCTTCAATAAGGTTTGATGCGCGGGTGATGCCGGGAGCATTCGCGGCGTACACGATGACGACAGTCACGGCGAGGATCGCGGCTCCCGCGTACCATGGCGTCCCCGCGAGCTGGGCACCCTTCGGCGCAGGCTCGTCCGCGGGGCGAGCGCGCATGGTGAGATACGCCATCAAGGATAGGAAGAGAACCGAACTCATGAGGTTATCGAAGACGAAGAGGTTGTGGAATGCGTAGCCAGCGAGGAGGCCCGTCATGAGCGCGCGCTCCGTCACATCGAAGCCGTTGTCGGATGCGATTCCCGCCCTCTGAACGGATGCAACGGGGAGTGATTTCGGCGTCCTCCAGAGGTACCACAGGAGGATGAGGTAGAACGACCCATAGAGCGCGAAGCCGAGGAATCCGCCGGCGACGAGCCAATCGAGATACTGGTTGTGTGCGCGGTCGAACCATTGTTCCTGCTTGTAAAGAGAGGCGTCGTAGTACTCGTTGAAGACGTAGTTGAAGCCTTCCTGCCCCCACCCGAAGACCGGGCGCTCCAGTGCTCCCTGAACTGCCATCGACCAAATGGTGAAGCGCGTCGAGGCTTCGGACAAGGAGATGGACGCGAAGCGTTGGAGCACTTCGTTGTTTTTCACGAATTCCGAATCCTTGAAGAGGAAGAATGAGCCTACGATGAGGAGAACCACGGCCGCGGCTCCCGCGCCCCATTTCCGGAGCGCTGCATTTCCTTTGCCGAAGATAATGAGGATGAGGCCCGCGAGAAAGAGACCGCCGACGAGGCCGAGTATGGTGCCGCGCGTCGCTGTGTAGTAGATCATGATGAGCTGGAGGGCGAGCGCGAGGGCGTACCCCGCCTTCATCATTGGTCCCCGGGCCCAACGCGTGAGCGCGAGCATGGTCACGAATGCGCTGAAGAGCATGTAGACCGCGAGATAGGTCGCGTTTCCGAAGGTCGCATCAACACGCACGCCGCCCTGATTGATGGGGAGAAACCCTCCGAGCTGGAAGAGGCCGTAGATGCCGAGGATGACGGAAACGCCTATGGACGTGGTCCAGAACGCCCGCCAGATCCGTTCCGTAGTGAATACGGAAGTGAGGACGACGAAGTATGCGCCCCAATGGAGGACCGATATCCATCCCTCCATACGCTCGAAATTCGACCAGAAGCTCTTCGAAGGATTTTCCCCGAGGAAGGTCGAAATGCCGAGGGTCGCTATGAAAAGGAGGAGCGCGCCGAAGAGAGCCGAGCGTCGGGGTCGCGTAGAAGGGTCCTTGAGAGCGAGCAGAATCCAGAGGCCGAAGGCGAACTCGACGAGGACGCGGAATGCGAAATTCTTGCCAGTGATGAACGGGAAGAAGAGCGGGTTCGCGACGATGAGGGGTATGAACGGGACAAGAAAGAGAAGAGCGATGAGCGCCTGCCGTAGGAGTTTTTCCGTTTTCATAGAGAAACTATACCATCGTCGCCCTGGGTCCCCTGCTCTCCTTGGTAAGAAGGAGATGAAACGAATCGAAATAGAACGCGCGGAGCAATCCGTACGCCGCGAGCGCGAGCGGAGTGAAGAACCCTGCTACACCCCTGATGCGCGTTTCGCGCATATCCGTGACGGAGAATCCCGCTATCAAGAAGAGACGGCGGGCCGCGGGATACGTCATGTAATGCATGTCAGCGAGCCGCTGCCGTCCTGCGGCGCTTCGGTAATCCTTATGACGCCCGAAAAGCGATATGAATGCGTCGGCCCATACGCGCGGGAGCCAGTTCACGAAGTAGAGATGAAAATGCTGATCCTTGAACCCGAAGCGGTTCGGAACGCTCACGTATGCGGCTCCCCCTGCCTTAAGTACGCGGAACACCTCACGTGCCACCTTCTCCGGTTCTTCGACGTGCTCAATCACCTCGGAGACGTTCGCGAATCCGAATGACCCGTCGGGGAAGGGTAACTTCTCGCCGGAGCCGGGGATGACGCGCACGGCAAGATTCCGTTCCGCCGCGCGTTTTCCGATTTCATCGCGATATGCACTGTGCGGCTCGAGCCCAACCACAGCGGCGCCGCGCTCTGCGGCGTCAATCACGAACTTGCCGCGACCGGCGCCAATGTCGAGGATGTTCCGCTTCATGAGGTCGGGAAGATGCCTCTGAAGATGGTCGAAGTGCGTCATGGCGCGGGCGGGCTTTTCCGTGGCCAGCATGTTACCACGAGGTGCACGCGCGAGTATTCATAGGAACGATACCCCGTGCTATCGTACGGATAATCATGAAGATACGGAAAGCGGTCATCCTCGCGGGGGGCTCGGGGACGCGGCTTCAGCCGGTAACGTTCGCGACAAATAAACACCTTCTTCCCCTCTACGACCGGCCGGTCATCTACTACGCGATTGATAATCTCGTCCGCGCGGGCATAAATCGCATCATGGTGGTGACGGGTCCCCAGCACTTGGACGATTTCGCGCACGTCCTCGGCTCGGGCCAGCACTGGAAACCGATAGAGGGCCCCGAAAAACAGATACAGATCATCTACGGCATTCAGAATGAGCCCGGCGGCATCGCGCAGGGGCTTTTCATCGCGAAGGACTACATCGAAGGCGAGCCGTGCGTCCTCTATCTCGGAGACAATTACATCGAGGACGACCTCGCGCCGCATATCAAGAATTTCAAAAGTGGCGCGACGGTATTCCTAAAGAAAGTCGCTGATCCGGAGCGCTTCGGCGTAGCGGAGGTCGCGCCGGATGGCACGGTTATCTCAATAGAAGAGAAGCCGACAAAGCCGAAGAGCGACCTCGCGGTCGCAGGCATCTACATCTACGACGAGACCGTGTTCAAGAAAATGGAGGACCAGCAACCGTCATCGCGTGGTGAGTACGAGATAACCTACGTCAACAACAAATACCTCGTGGAAAAGAAACTCACTGCAGTCATGCTGAAAGAGGCATGGTTCGATGTCGGGACTTTTGATTCACTCTTCAAGGCATCAGAACGCGTGCGCGTGCGCAGGAATGACGCGAAGGGAGGGTGATGGCCGCATACGAAAAGACGATAGTGGTTACCCCGATATCACGACGCTTTGCGTCGGCTACGGGACAAGCGGGCGGCCTATGAGCGATAACTACAAAAAAATAATCCTCGTGACCGGTGGGGCGGGCTTCATCGGGAGCGCGTACTTGAACCGCATGGTGCCACGCTATCCATCGTACCGGTTCGTGAACGTTGATGCTCTCACCTACGCGGCCGACCTCGGGAATATCACGGTCGCCGAGGCAGTGAATTATGCGTTCGAGAAAGCCGATATCCGCGACTTCCCTTCCCTCGAAAAAATCTTCGCGAAGTACGCGCCAACCCACGTGATTAATTTCGCGGCGGAAAGCCACGTCGATAATTCCATAACCGGTCCGCACATCTTCATCGAAACTAACGTTCTCGGGACCGAAAACCTCCTCGAGTGCGCTCGCGCCGCAAAAATCGTGCGATTCCATCAGATTTCAACCGACGAGGTCTACGGCTCCTTAGGCCCCGCGGAGCCCTCGACGAAGGAAGATGCTCCCTTGAGGCCCCGGAGCCCCTACAGCGCGTCGAAGGCCGCGGCCGACCTCGTCGTCCGCGCCTATCATGAGACCTTCGGGGTGGATACTGTCATAACCCGCGGTTCTAACAACTACGGCCCCGGACAGCACCGGGAGAAATTCATGCCGCTTTTCATCGAGCGTTTTATGGCCGGGAAAAGGGCGCCTTTGTACGGCACCGGAGAGAACATACGGAATTGGATATACGTTGACGACCATGTCGAGGGGGTCGATGCGGCGTTCCATAAAGGAGCGGCGGGCGAGATATACAATCTCGGCGGTGCGGATGAGCTACCCAATATCGAGGTAGCGCGTATGCTCGCGCGCGGGCTCGGCGCGGATGAAGGGCTCATTGAACCGGTCACGGACCGCTTGGGCCACGATTTCCGCTACTCGCTTGATTCATCGAGAGCCGCGCGCAAACTCGGCTGGAAGCCCGTGACCCTGTTTCCGGACGGCCTCCGGGCTACCGTAGCGCACTACAAAAAGAAGCTCGGCGTGTGAGTTAGTACGCGTTCACCGCTTCGATGACCGCGTCGACTTCGGCATCGGTAAGCTCCGGAAACATCGGGAGGGAGACGATGCGCGGAGTGATGCGCTCGGTCACCGGATATTCTCCGGGGTCGACGCCGAGGAATCCATAGCCCTTCATACGGTAGATAGGGGTCGAATAGTGGATGGCGGTCCCGATGCCGCGCTCTTCCATGTGCTTCGTGAACCGCGCGCGGTCGTCGACCTGGACCTCGAATAGGTGCCACACGCCCTGACGCGTCCCCTCTTTTTCGGAAGGAAGGACGACGGCGGGATTCGTGATGCCGGAGCGGTATCGCTCGGCGACCTCGGTCCTTCGTCCGTTCCATGCGGAAAGATGCGGGAGTGCCCATGTGAGGAGTGCCGCTTGGATTTCATCGAGGCGGCTGTTGACCCCTTCTTCCGCCGCGTCGTCGCGTTTTGCCCATCCGTACTGCCGGAGGCGCCGCACCCTCTCCGCAAGCGTCATGTCATTCGTCGCGACCGCTCCACCGTCCCCCAGGGCCCCGAGGTTCTTCGTCGGATAAAAACTGAACGCGCTCACGTCGCCGAACGTGCCGACTTGTTTCTCGCCTATGGTCGCGCCGTGCGCCTGCGCCGCGTCCTCGAGGACCTTGATGCCGCGCTTCTCGGCAATGGCGCATATTTGTTCCATATCGGCCGGGAATCCGTACAGGTGGACGGGGATGACTGCTTTGGTCTTCGGGGTGATGCGCCGCTCGAAGTCGGCGGGGTTCATCGTATAGTCGTCGAGGATGTCCGCGAATATCGGGGTCGCGCCGGCCATCCGGATCGCGGCCACGGTCGCGGTCGCGGTATTCCCGACCGTCACGACCTCGTCTCCCGCCCCGACGCCGAGCGCGCGCAAGGCAAGCGCCAGAGCGTCCGTTCCTGAATTGACGCCCACGACGTGCTTCACGCCGATGAACGAAGCGAACGCCTCTTCGAACGCTTTCACTTCGGGCCCCAAGATGTACCAGCCGGATGCGGCGACCCGCTCTAAAACGCGCACGAGCTCGCTCTTGTGGAGCGCGGCGCGGCGCGACAAGTCATTGAACGGGACTTTCATGCTTCTTGAATTCCTCGTAATCGCGAATGTAATCGCTCTCATCGTACGGCTCGCTCGCGAGGACGAGCGCGATGGCATCCTCGGTGAAATCGCTCATCGAGTGCCATAGCATTGGGCGAAGTAGGACTCCCGCCTCCCCCGCCGCGACGCGGACCGATTCCTGTATGACGCCATCGTCGAGGTTGAGCGTGAGCGCCCCTTTCAGCATGAAAAGCGCTTGGTCGTTCTTTTTGTGCGCGTGTCCGCCGCGCACCGCCCTCAGGTCGGTGACGCCGTGTATCGCGTACACGCGCTTGACCGAGAACGGAAGCCCGCGCTCAAAAACGGTGATGGAGCCGCGCGCGGCGTCCGGAATTTCCTGTATCTGTATCCTTCCTGATCGCGCAACCTTCATGCGTTTTGACGGCCCTCGGAGTCCCAATCAAACCCTATCGACGAATCATCAAAAGGGACGGTGCGAATTGTCACGTTCGCGGGATTATAGGCCTCGCTTGCGAGGTAAATGATACCCATCGGGCCTGGACCCAGGGACTTGTAACCGTGCGCTACTTCACCGGGAATAGCGATTATCATCTTATCATCTTCGCCCGTGCGGATAACCTGCGTCGCTCCTTTTGAAGGAGAAGCGAGACGCAAATCATGGAGCACGACGAGGGCCTGGCCTTTCACAATCGACCACACTTCCCAGTAGTCATGGATATGAAAACCCTTTATAACGCCGGGGTTGGTTTCGGAGTAGCTTGCCTGCAAAACTTCGTGGAAGGCCTGTTCTCCAGATTTTACGAGTTCGGCGAAAAACCCTCGCTTATCGCGATGTTCCACCACTTTCTTTACGACGACGCCTTCGATGTTTTTAGTGTATGCCATGGATGAGGACGCTTCCGATGTCCGTGATGCCGAGCGCCGCCTCAAGCTTCGCGGTATCGAGAGAGGTATCAGCGGGCACCCACTCCGGCTTCGGTATGATCGTGATGTCGGGGCGCGTGCGCCGCGCATACGCTTCCAAGGTCATCCGGGGGCCGCCGACGTTCATGATGCCGGCCGCATCGGTTTTTGCGAGCGCTAAGACGAGAGGCGCCATCTCATCGACATACAGCTTTGAATTCCATTGCCCTTCATATACCTTCTCCCACGGGAACGGGACGGGACCGAACGAAAGCCGGAGGATGAGGTGGCGCGGGATGAGGGCGACCGCAGCTTCCCCGCCCAATTTCGACCAGGCAAATTTGTACGGCGGGCTGATGGGTTCTTCCTCTTTGTGCGGGCCCGGCCCGACATAAAGGTAATCGGTCGAGGTATAAACGACGCGGATACCGCGACGAGAGGACGCAAGGGCGACGTTCGCCGTACCGATGATGTTCACCGTGAGGCCCGGCTCGGGAGATTTCTCGTGCTCCGGAGGCTTCGTGGCAGCAGCGAGATGCAGGACCGTGTCGGGCTTCACGCGGTCGAGCGCGCGTTCGACCGAGGCGAGATCGGCGATATCGAATTCCGTGTGCAGAGGTGCCACAAGCGCAGAGTCCAAGGAAAGGATATGGCTTCCGAGAAGGCCGGTGCCCCCCGTCACGAGTATTGTTTTTCCGTCAGTCATACGCCTCTGCAGAGTGTTATTCAGACTAACCGGGGCGTCGGGACATGGGTTACCCACTTCCCGCCCGCGGTCTTGAAGGGTTGAACGATAGGAAGCGCATCGATTTCCGCGAGGTGGTTCCATGCGAAGAGGACCGCGATATCGACGTCCTTGAATTCTTCCTGGGGCTTCACGGGAATATGAACCCCGGGGTAGTACTTTCCCTGTTTCGCGGGAGTGTTATCGGTGATGAACGGGACCAAGTCCGGCCCGATGCCACAGTAGTTCGTGACGATGACCCCCTTCGATGATGCGCCGAACCCGCAGATGCGTTTCCCCTCCTTCTTGAGGGAGATGAGGAGATCTTTGAGGGCGACGCGCGAGGCTTCGACATTCTTCTTAAGAAGTGCGAGCTTCCCCGGAAGATCGCTCTCCTTCGAGAGCCAGTCGGATACGGCCGGAGTTGCCGGGTGCGTGTCTTTATGCCCCACGTACATGCGGAGCTCTCCACCATGGACCGGCACGTGCTCGCAGTCGAAGACATGGAACCCCATGGGCGAGAGGAGCGAGTTCATGAAGGAGATCGTGAAGTACCAGAGATGCTCGTCATATACCTGGTCGTAGGACGTCTTCTCAACGATGTCGAGGAAGTACGGGTCTTCGAAGATGAACACACCTTCCTTGCCGATGAGGCGGGTCACATTATCGAGGTACCCGGCGATATTCTCGATGTGGCAGGAGACGTTCGCGCCGAAAACGACCGAGACCTTGCCTCGCCCGAGTATCTCGTCGACGACTTCGCCGCTCATGAATTTCACGATGACATCGTGCCCCTTCCCTTTTGAGACTTCTGCGACGTTCGCGGACGGCTCCACGCCAACCGCCGCGACACCGAGGTTTTTCCACGCCTCGAGCATGATGCCGTCGTTCGAACCCACTTCGACCACTAGCCCTTTCCCCGCATACGGTAAGAGCTTCTCGGCGGTTTTCTTGAAGTGTTCCTGCATCCCCTTCGAGGTCGAGGAGAAGAACGCGTAGTGGTCGTGGAACATTTTTTCGGGCGGGATCGTGTTCACGAGCCCTATGGCATGGGTTTTCGCATCGTACCCGACCACCATGTCGTAGAAGTATTCGTTCGCGAATTCCTCGGGGGTCACGAACGCGTTTGCGATGGGCATCCGGCCGAAATCGATAACGGGGTCGAGTCGAATATCCATAGGCCGTATATTAGCGCGCGATGCCCGCAAGACGCTTCACCGTTCCACCAATCCCTTCCGCAAGGTCCCCTGTCGGGATGAATCCTTTTTTCGCGATCTTCGAGGCGTCCACATCGTACGAGAGCTGATTCATGATTTTTGAGTCGACATAGGCGACTTCGAGCGAGGGTATGAATCTTTTGATGGTCTCGACGATATCTTTCACGGTGAAATTTTTTGTAACCACATTGTAGATCTCGCCGTCGAAGAGGTCGCGGTCGAGTATGAAATTGATGGACCTGACGCAATCGTCGAGCCCTAAGTAGGGACGTTTCTGCTCCCACGCCGTCCTCCAGACGGTAATGGGCCTCCCGGTCACGGCCTGCCAGATGAATTTGTTCACGGCTGTGTGAAAGCGCATGCCGGGCGACCACCCGAAGATGGTCCCGAAGCGGCACGTTACGAACCGGAGGGCCGTATCTCGCTTCCCTGCGAGATACGCTTCAGCCTTGAGTTTCGAGTCGGCGTACGGGCTTTGAGGCGCGAGCTCGGTACAGGTCTCATCAACCAAAGCCGCCTGACTTCCGTACACGCTGGTAGTCGACGGAAAAACGAGTCGAGCACTGGTCTTTTCGCAAGCGTCGGCCACTCGCACAAGTCCTTGATAATTCACTCGCTCGGTCTCTGTTTGTTCGTCAACCGTTGCTTCTGCGTCCGTGATGGCGGCGCAATGCACCACAACATCCGCACCTTCAAAGCGTTTCTCGAGATTTGCTGTCATGATGTCCTCTTCATAAAAAACCACGCGCGGCATTTTGGGGAGATCAAAAAGAGAAGCGTAGCGTTGCGTACGGAGATTATCTATGATGCGCACTTCTCCGACGCCCGGACCAAATCCGCGGATAAGCGCGGAGCCGATGTGCCCGAGGCCTCCGGTCACGATAACTGTCTTAGGAGTACCATTCATCGGGTACAAGATAACAGCCGACGTTGCAGAATGCTACTCTACGAGTACCCTTCTCCGACCGACGAGGTTACCCCATACAACGATGAAGCGAAACAGTCATAATATTCGAGGATTTTTTACTACACTTAAAAGAACATATGGGCTTTGGAAGACGTTCGGCTTTGCCTACGCGTGCCCTCTGTGCGGTTGGCACGCCCGTTACTTCTATCCTGCCGGGTTCGATTTTCCCGTCCTTTCGCGCTATCAGGTCATTTCGGCAGGCAGAAGGAAAAATGTCCGATGTCCGAGATGCAATTCCTCTGCTCGCGAACGGCTCATATATCTTTTTCTCAAGAGAAGAACCGGCGCGTTTTCAAATCCCTTAGACATTCTTCACATAGCGCCGGAAAAAAACCTCCAGCACACGCTCAAAAGGCGTTCCCGCGGCACCCACATAAGCGGAGACATCGAACCCGGGGCGGCAGATACAACCTTTGATATCCAAAAGATTCCTTTTGCGAATGAAAGGTTCGACCTCGTCATCTGCAGCCACGTGCTCGAGCACATCATCGATGACGCGAGAGCGATGCACGAACTCTACCGGGTATTGAGGTCAGGCGGAATTGCAATATTGCAAGTGCCTTACTCACCATTACTTACAAAGACATTCGAGGATCCGCGGGTACAAAGGCCTGGGGAACGAGAACGCGTTTTCGGACAATCTGATCACGTACGCATTTATGGAACCGACTATCCTGACCGGCTTCGAAAGGCTGGATTCATCGTGGAGATGATCTTCCCGAATGCATTTCTTTCAGAAAAAGAAATAAAAAAATACGCACTTGATCCGCAAGAACCAATCTTTTTCTGCCTTTCTGCCTAGAATCATCCTGTAAACTCCCCGGTTTCAAGACCGTTTTTTATTGTAAAGAGTATTGGCGTAAATGCGCTCCAAGGCTCGGCTGAACTCGGCTTTCTTGTCAGATTTTTTGGAGGAGTAGCTCCCGACATGGTCTACGAGGACGTCCGGGCTTATGTACGCCTTGTAGGGAGATTTGAATAAGCGGTCGACCCACTCGACATCAGAACCTCTGAGGAGGAACTCCTCATCAAAATACCCGACCTTCTCAAAGATTTCTTTCTTATAAAGGACACACATGCCGGCAAAGCGTGCACGTATCTCGTATGCGGGTTTGTTCTCAGGCTTCTGCGCTTTCTGCTCCGCACACGAGGTCACGGTCACCTTGGGCAAGGACACGTAACAATCTTCTTTCAGAAAATTCGACATGAGGCGCGTGAGCCAACATGGTGCGAGCTTCGGCACAAAGACGTCTGAGTCCATGATGAGGACGTACTCGCAGGTGGACTCCCGGATGAGCTTATTACACGCCTTCGCCATGTTCTTGGTGCCGGGACGGTTGTCGAAAAAATTCATCTTATAGGGCCATTCGGTATTCTCGAGGAGATGCTTCGCGGCTCGCCACTCGACCTCTGGGTCCTTGTACTTGAGAACAATTATCTCGACTCGCTTCAATTCCTTATCCGAAGGTAACGGTTTTCTAACTTGTTCGGTGATTTCCGCCATCGCCGCAAGCTCCATCGCTTTCTTGTCGGCGGGCTTTTCAGCCATGACGAAGAGCCCGAGGCCGAACGAATCGACGATTGCGCCGAAGAAAAGCTTGTTCGCGATACGGACGAGCTTGTCCGCAAAGCGTCCGAGCGCCCGGAGTGACGCCGGCGTCGTGTCCATCGCGTACGAGCCATAGCCCGGATCAAATCCTTGTGCCACAGAGACGGAAAGTCCGAGGGTGCGGAGCCCGCGCACGAGCTCTCCTTTGCCGAACGATTTCTCGTAGTCGTAGATGAACCCAACTCCGGCAAGACGGCTGTAGATGGAATACATGAGATGAGAACGATTCAGACCGACAATGATGAGCTGTCCGCCCGGTTTCAGGACGCGTACCGCCTCGGCAAGGGCTTTGTCGTAATCCGAGAAAGACCCTTCGATGGCGTCGACAAGGACCATGTTGAACGAGTTGTCCGGGAACGAGAGATTTTCCGGGGTTTCCTTGGCCGCAGTCGCGTTCGCAAGACCGAACTCCGAGAGAATAACCTTGATGACCTCGACGGATTTCGAATCGTTCGACGCGACGGTAACCGAGCTTTGGGGCAGGTTCCGGGCTAGCTTGATGCCCGCCTTTCCCGTCCCGGCGCCGATCGCGAGTATGGAGCCGTGGTAGTCGTTCGGAATGAACCGGTCGAACGTCGAGTACGTGCGCATGAAGAGGCGGTGCGCAAATATATCCCGAGGCAACGCGTCCTTATTCCATATCTTGTTCCAGATGCCCCCGAAATCCTCAAGAAAAAGACGCCGCTCAAAAACGTCTTTCGACGATATGTCTTTCCATTCTTTAAGGAAATCGGCCGCCTCCTCCTGGTCGGCTTTCATAGGTTTTTCCATCGTGATAGGTTTGCGCGCGCCGCGGTAGTGGCTTTGATTCTATTTCTTCCGGAGAGATAAGTCAAAAGCCGGACATATTCCGGCCGTGTAACTATTGTATACTTCGCGCTGTAAGAAAGGTTACATGCCGAATCTCCATCAGATGCGGGAGTTCGCGCTCCTAGTAGGGAGCGCATTTCGCGGGTACGAGAAAGTATTCGTTGTAACGACGTTTCTCGGCATCGTAGGCGGAATCTTGGGTGGCATCGGCATCGGCGTTCTTATTCCGCTTTTTTCATACCTCACCGGCGGCATCCCCGCGGGCGGTAGGATGGCTTCCCTCATGGAGGGGCTATTCGACACGCTCCACATCCCCCTGGAAGCGCCATATCTCCTCGCGTTCATGTTTACGGTCTTCGTCGCGAAAGCGGTCATTCTTTTCTTCGCAAGCCACTACGGAGAACGGATGGCCGAAACATATGAGGAGAACACAAAAAAAGCCCTCTTTGCGGGCATTTTGAAAGCCAAATGGCCGTATCTGCTTGAACAGAAGACGGGCCATGTGGAGCGCTTTATCATGACCGAGGCGAATCGCGCCGGACAGGTCATCTTCGAGATGTCTGCGCTTATCCTTGTTGTGACCTCACTCATCATCTACCTCGCTGCGGCATTTCTCATATCCATCAAAACTACGCTCATCGTTCTCGCGCTCGGATCGCTCCTCTTTTTTTTCCTCCGCGGATTTTATGCGAGCATTCAAAATATCTCTCAGGAACTCGTTGAGGCGGAGAAAGAGGCCGCCCACTACATCACGGAACATGTGAGCGGCGTAAAGACCGTGAAAGCGCTTGCCGCCGAAGAGGGTGCATCCCGTAAAGCATTCACTGAATTCAGCAGAATTTTCAGGTCCCGAATGCGCATGGTGTTCTACAAGCTCTTCGCAACATCCTTCTTCGAGCCGATGAGCTTCATTTTCATCGGCATCGTTTTCCTCACCTCCTACCGAGCGCCGGGATTCGCGCTCGGTTCGTTCGTCGCGGTCATTTATGTGATTCAGAAGCTTTTCGGATTCCTGCAGTCCTTCCAATCAAAACTACAGGTCATCAATACCTACATACCCAGTCTTCGCGGCATCGTGCGCTACCGAGACGCTTTGAGCGAAGCCGCTGAGCAAAGCGGCGGAATTCTCCCCTTCTCATTCGAGAAGACCCTCACATTCAAAGGCGTCGGGTTCGGCTACGGCACGACGCGAATCCTTGACGGGCTTTCTTTCGAGATACGAAAGGGCGAAACAGTTGGCATCATAGGCCCGTCCGGCTCGGGAAAAACAACCGTCGCCGACCTCCTCCTCCGTCTTCTGAACCCGCAAAAGGGGGCTATCCAAATCGACGGGAAAGATATCGGCGAGGTTGCTTTTTCATCATGGCGGCAGAATGTGGGCTATGTCTCGCAAGATGTGTTCCTTTTGAATGACACAATCGAAAACAATATCCGCTTCTACGACGGTGCAATCGATTCGGAAGGGGTCCGCGGCGCAGCCGAGCGCGCCAACATGCTTTCGACCATCGAAAAACTCCCCGAGGGATTCCAAACGATCGTGGGCGAACGCGGCGTGAAGCTCTCCGGAGGACAGCGCCAGCGCATCGCGATTGCGCGGGCGCTCGTGCGGAATCCGCACATTCTCATTCTTGACGAAGCCACGAGCGCCCTCGACAACGAGTCAGAAAGGGCCGTCCAAGAAACACTCGCCGGTATTCGTGGAAGCGTGACCATCGTCATGATTGCACATCGCATCTCGACCATTCAGGACGCGGACAGGGTCATCGCGCTCGACAAAGGCATCATCGTCGAATCCGGCTCTCCAGATGCGCTCATGAAAAACGAAAAATCGTACTTCAGGAAGATGTCCCTTCTCTCGTCGAGGGAAGAAACGACATGAGCCAGTGCGCGAAAGCGCGGAACGTGAACGACGTCGCGAGTGCTTTTCCGAAATACGCATGGGCGTCGCGGCGCTTGCCGCTGTCGCGATACCACAGAGCGATGCGGAAATAGTGCTTGGCGAGAACCTTCGGGCGCGCCGAGAAAAGGGGCGCATGCTTCGCGAGGAGTGCTGTGCGACCCGCAATCCTCCGCTCGAGGTTCGAGCTGATGTGTTCGTAGGAGCGTGACATGCTCATTACCGTCAGGGGCTCGTCGATGCCCACGCCGTCGAAATTCCGTGACAGACGTATGACGAGATCCGGCTCTTGGTGCGACGGAAGCGACTCATCAAACCCGCCCACGGCGAGAAGCGCTTTTTTCCGTGCCATCAGGGTCGAGGTGAGAAACCCGCTGAAGCGGGTCAGGGCGCGCTCGAGAAAGTTCATGCACCCCGACGGGACATGTGTCACTTCTTCCCTGTCGTCGTAGACGTTCCGTACGGAAGTGAAAGAAAACGCGGCGTCTGGCGTGGCGCGGAAGAGCGCGAGTTGCTTTTCAAGTTTCTCCGGCACCCATCGGTCGTCGTCATCAAGGAACGCGATGAATTCTCCCTGTGCCTCCCCCACTCCCGTGTTCCGTGCGGAAGCGCCTCCCTGCTTCGGAGCGTTCTGAACGATTCGGAGCGCTAACGTCGGGAACGAGCGGCATGTTTCCTCGGCGCCTGTTCCATCGTCAACAACGATGACCTCGAGGTCCTTAAAGGTCTGCCCCACGACGGACGTAAGCGCCTGCCGAAGGAGTTCCGGGCGGTTCTTGGTCGGTATGACGACAGAGACCTGGGGCATGACGGATAGTACTCGTGCAGGCGTCCCTAGGTTCTTAAGAGATATCCTTTCGGGTTGTAGGTAAGCCAAAACTTCTCACGACTACGATCAGCTGTAAACTCCGGATGTAACGGCAGAAATTCTTCAACGGCCTGCATTGGCCCGCCGTCCGGATACTCTTCGAAAACGGGATTTCCGTTGACCGAGGTGTCTTCCACTATCAGATACTGCTCTGCGGTGACGAACTGTGCATAGAGAGGTAATTCATCCTTTACGAATGTGTAGTGGTGGTCGCTGTCGAGGATGACCATCACACGATCTCCGGATTTAATGACGTTTCGAATTTTCGAAAGAGTATCATCAGCAATCGAAGAGCCAGTGAGGTAGGTTATACGGGGATGTGTGCGGCGTTCCCTGGATTCGATGTCCACGCTGACTATTTTCCCGCGCCCCACAAGATCGCAGATGGTCGCGAGGTAAAATGTCGTTCCTCCATATTTTGTGCCAGTCTCGATGATGACGTCCGGTTTTTTCTCGAAGATGATCTCCTGATACACCCAAAGGTCCGTCGGCGGCTTCACGGCGTTCACTCCGAGCCAGAAGGTGTTGTCGTGCGTGCGCTTATGCCGTTGGTAAAAGTGGCGCCAGAACGCTGTGATGTACCAGGGATTCTCGCTTGAAAGGTACACGCGAGCAATGCGCAATAATCGTTGTATTTTCTTGAAAACCTTTGCAATCATAAACTTAGGAGACGTGTAATAAAAATCCGGGTGCAGAAAAACGCATGCTTCGCGGCATCATACCATCGTAAGAAGCCCCGTGGAATATCAAAACTCTATCACCCTTAGAAGAAGTTCGCGATCCGCTTCAGGGCTCCGAGCCAGTACGAATAGAGCTTCCGGTGCCACGGTAGATAGTGTGATACGCGCTTGAAATAGGGATTATCCGCGGGGTCGAACGGGAGGTAGGCGAACGGGAACTGGTTCTTCCACGCGACGTAATTGAAGCTCATCTGGTCGCGCTTCGACCAGCGCTCGATCTCTGCCCACCATACTTCCATCGCCTTCTTCACATCCGGCTCGTTGTGGCGACGAAGAAGGACCAAACTCCACAAGAGACCGCCGGCGTCGGGAAATCCTTCGGCACGGTATGCGGCGTATTGACGGCGCATCAGGTCAGCATCGTCTTGGTGTTTCCCAATGCGCTCCATCCATAAAAGACGATCGAGGCCGCCTTGGAGCGAATTAATAGACATGAACAAGCTTTTTGAATGGTCTCCAACAACCATATTGATGTTTCCAAGGCATTTCTCAACCAGTTCAGAAACGTCGCCGCGAACGACAATGTTTCCATCTACCCACACGCTGCATTCATATTCCTTGAGGAATCGGTGCGCAAGCACCTTGTACATCCTCGCCGACCGAGTGGGATCAGGAAGCGGACGATGCACCTTGATCACCTTCCAGATTTTTGAGTGAAAGTCCTGATCAGTGAAACAGATGAAGTCACACCCGTTTGGAACGCGTTTCGGTTCGTGAAGGTCGTCTTTCTTGCCGAAAATAGCAGTATAGACGACGATGCGATTCCTCTCGGTGTTCATTGCGATGCCCGCTCGATTGCGGTTGAACCGCCTGACGCGATCCACTTTTTGAAGCTCGGCGCTTGCGCATCTCCCGGAGAAACAAGCCGGGCAATCGACGGCCAGGAAATGCCTATATCCGGATCGTTCCAACGGATCGTCCCGCTCCCGTGCTCGTTGTGTACTGCTGAAAGCTTGTACAAGACATCTGCGGTCTCAGAAAGAGCGCAGAACCCGAACGCGAATCCGAACGGAAGGTACATCGTTTTTCTGTTATCGGAGGAAAGTTCGACGGCGGCCCATTTCCCGAAGGTCCTGGAGGAAGGGCGCATATCGACTCCGACAGCGAATATACTCCCCTGAAGCACGCGGATCAGCTTATCGGCCGGTTCGTCAAACTGGAACTTGAGGCCTCGGACGACTCCCTGGACGGAACGCGAGTGGTTATCTTGGACGAACGCCTTCGTGATCCCGAGCGATGCGAATTTCTCACGATGGTAGGTTTCCATAAAAAATCCCCGCGCATCGTTATGCGTTTCTGTCTCGATGATGCAGAGCCCGGAAAGCGTTAATTCTGTACGCTTCATTTGGAATGTTCAATAATATTTCGCCTTCGATTGAAGCTCATAATGCATCGCGTATTCTTTCTTCCGCTTCAACTTACGCCACCAGGCCTCATGTTCAACGTACCATTGCACGACGCGTGGGAGCTCGGTGGCGAAATCGTGTCTGCGTTTCCAGCCCAGTTCCCGCTCCAACTTCGAGGAGTCGATAGCATAACGCATGTCGGCATTCGGACGGTCAGGGACCCTCTCGAGATGATCGTCGAGATCCTTTCCGAGAAGCTCGGCGATGTGTTGCAGAACGTTAATGTTCGATTCGTGTTCTCCGGCTATGTTGTAAATCCCGTTCTCTTCTCCCTTTTGGGCAACGGTATCGATGGCTTCGCAGACATCTTCGACATAGATCCATTGCCGTAAATGCTCTCCGGAACCGTGGAGCGGGATCTTCTTGCCTTCCAGGAGATTGGTGATGCCGAGCGGGATGAGCTTCTCCGGATACTGGTACGGGCCGAAGTTGTTGGTGCTGCGTATAATCCGTACCGGCGTTTTCGAAGTCTTCATCATCGACTGCAGGAGCATGTCTGCCGCCGCCTTCGAACTCGCATACGGGTTTGCGGGCCAGAATGGGGCGTCTTCTTTAACGAAGCCTAGATGCTCGGGAATTGAACCGTACACCTCATCGGTCGATACGTGCACCATGAGCCCACCGAAGCGCGCAACCATCCGAGCAAGAATGAGCGCTCCTTCGACATTGGTGCGGACGAAATTCGAAAAATTAAAAAAGGAGCGGTCGACATGGCTCTCGGCGGCAAAATTAAAAACGTATGTGAACGTATGCTTCTCAAAAAGGGTCTCGAGTAATTCCTCGTCGCTGATATCGCCTTTAACGAGCACGTATCTGCTTTCGACTTCGGGGACATTCAGCTCGACCGCCTCTATATCCTCCAGATTCTCAAGATTTCCTGCATAGGTAAGCGCATCGAGTACATAGATGCGATATCCTGGGTACTTCTTGTAGAGATAGCGGACAAAGTTTGACCCGATAAATCCGCACCCGCCAGTAACGAGAATGTTCTTGAGCTTTTGCATGCGTGTCATTCAGTCGGAAGCCCCCGAGACGGCACGTTCCCTGAACCACCCGACTGTTTTGGCGATGCCCTCATGAAGCGAGTGGGTGGGTTTCCAAGAAAGCAACGAAGTTGACTTCGAGATATCCGCCCGCCAATGAGCCCGATCGTACAGTACGTCATCCCCAGTCCATGAAACAGGGCTGGTCGAGCCGGTATATTGAAGCACAACTTCCACTAATTTCCCAAGCGGGGTCGCTACGCCAGAGCCGCCGTTGAAGGTATGTCCGGGATACGCGCCCGCATTCGCGGCCGCCCGGACGAAGAGGTCGACAAGATCATCAATGAAGATTAGATCGCGCGTGACATCAGCCCGGGACAGGCGTATTGCAGATCCAGATAGCGCGTGAGTGATGATTTCATAAACCAGTTTCCCCTTTTGTATGAAAGGTCCGTACGGAGTGAAAACGCGTACCGTGACAAACGGTTTGGCCTGATATTTGCCCAAGGCATGGACATACAACGTCCCGGGAATACGCGAAATGCCGTAGTATTCCATCGGCTCGAGAGAGTCGTCCTCGCGTATGGGGTCGGTTTTCGGGCCCGCCTCAACGAACGTGGTGGTATTCACGAAAAACTCGATCGGGAGATGCGACGTCGCTTCCATGAGGTTAAGCGAATTCTCGGCATTACCTCGGAACAACTGTTTCAGCGTCGGACGGACCGCGTACGATTGGTTGACCGCGGCAAGATGGAAGATGCCCTGCGGCGATAAGGTCTTGAGAGTCTCTTGCACTGCCTCGTGATCGTCCAGGTCGACGGTATGGAGCGTGACATTTGGAAATAGCGTCTTGAAACCTGCTACATCGGTGTTCTCGCGTACGAAAAGATGAACGTCGGCTTCCTCACGTACAAGCCGTTTGGTGAGGTGCGTACCTATGAATCCTGCGCCTCCTGTGACGAGTATTCGTTTTCCCGAGAATTGCATATAGGTTATGGGACGTTAAAAAGAGTACCAGAAAAGTTACGTCCGGGTGACATCCGGGAAACGCGCGCTGACGAGATCCGCAAACGCTTTGCCTACGACAGCTGGCGTGCCGTATTGCAAAAATGTCTCCCGCGCTGCCGCCCCCATCGCGTCCGCTGCGCCGCTTTGCTTGAGTTCTAGAATCGTGCGGGCAAGCCCTTCATGGTCCCCCGGCGTTATGCCGATGACATCCTTGCCGGGCGTGAATACCTCTTCAAGCGATCCCGGTGACGCGTTTATGCTTACCCGGCCCATGGCGGCAGCTTCCCACAGTTTCGTCGGTATGGCGCGGACGACCCGAGGCACGTCGCCGATAAGACCGATACACATGTCGGCATTCTTTACGTACTCGACTATCTCCTCTTGAGGAAGAAACTGCTTGAATGTGACGTTCGAGACATGGAGGGATTCCGCCAGCGCTTTCGTCCTTTTTAATTCTTGCCCGTTACCGATGAGCGTGAAATGCACGCCCTGCTTCTCAAGAAGAGAGGCGGCGCGGATGATGACGTCGGTCCCCTGCATCGGGAAATACTTCCCGTGGAATTCGATTTCAAACCCGTCAGGGCGTCCGGCCCGTGCACGCGGGTAGAAAATATCCGTATCAGCGCCGACATACACGAACGCGAGTTTCCGTTCCGGCACGCCAAAGGTCTCGTGGAAGTAGCGGGTGTGAAGCTTCGTATCGAGCAATACGAGATCCGAAACAGCACAGCCGAGCCAATCGAGGAAGCGATACAGGTACGCCTTAGGCGAGCGCGGGCTGGCGAGCTTCCGGTCGAAGACGAAATTATCATACTTCGAAAATAGCGCTTCCCAGATGATTCGTTTCGCTCCGATACATCTCGCGAAAAGAGGCATGAGACGGGCATTGCCATAGCCTATGACCATTGCGTCATAGGGACCCCGATACGCACGAAAGCTCCGCCAGAGACGGAGATACATACTAATGCCGCCTCCTCGTTCGTTCATTTCGACGACGGTAGCGCCATGCTCCCGCAACCCTTTGAGAAGAATGCGCGTTCGCGTATAGCTGGCATCATAATCGCCGAAATAAAGGACGGTCATAGTGATAACGCTTTCAGTATACGTTTCGCACGAGCGTTCCATGTATATGAAGCCGAGAGTGCGAGCGAGCGCCTGGCGAGGCGAGCGTGGAGCGCGGGGTCTTCCTTGAGGCGTCCGAGCGCGCGGGCGAGGGCCTCGGCGTCGCCGGGAGACACGAACAAGGCGTCTTCATCCGCGAGTATCTCACGGATGGGAGCCAAGCTTGAGGCGACGATGGGCTTCCCCGCCGCGAGGTACTCGAAAAGCTTGATGGGCGAAGTATACCGCTCCGACTCCTCACTCTCGCGCGTGTTCGGAAGGACGAGGGCGTCCGCCGACCGCAGATACTCGCCGATGTCCGCACGATGAACTCGGCCGATTTCAGAGACTCCTCCCTCTTCGCCTTCGTTCGCGCCGCCGACGACCGCGAACGAGATGCCCTCGGCAAACCGCCGCGCGTCCCGGAACACGTGGGCTCCCTTCCACCGCTCCTCCGAGCCCGCGTAGAGAGCGAGGAACCCCTCGGGAAGCCCGAGCTCGGAGCGGAAGCGGACGGGACCAGTGAAGCGGGCAGGGTCGAATCCGTTCGGAGCGACCACGGTCCTCGTGACGCCAAGTTTTCGCATCGCCGCTTCGGTCCCGCGAGAATTGCAGACGACGAGCCGCGCCCGCCTCACGAGAAATGCGGTCAGCCACCCCGCGAGGCCACGCGGGACGCGGTGGGCCTCGAAGACGGTGATGCGCCGCCCGGACAAGGCCCACACAAGTTCGGGCTCACGAGTGTAAACGATGCCAGGGGGCGGCGGTCGGACGATGAGCCGCCGCATGAAAAGAAGGCGCTGGAGGAAGAAGAAGAGCGCTCCGGTGCGCCCTTTTCCCACATAATCCGGCGTCGACACGCGCTCGACGCCGAAGCTCTCGGGAACATCGTAGTACTGGTGAACTTCTGCTGTGATCGGATTCTTCCGGGTCGGCAGGAGAAGGAGAACGCGTTTCCCTGCCGCCGCGAACGCGTCCGACATCGCCGCGATCGAGACGCCGTGGGCTTTTTCGGTCGGCATGCGCGCCGCGGTCGCATAGGTAAGGTTCTCGGTAACGATGTCATTCAAGGCCGGGATGGATGTCCCTGAAATGCGTCGTGAATAAACGCCGAACTCTGGGATAAGCGACATCACGCGCGGGAAGTCGGTTTCCGCGGCGAAGGCGGCCGCGGCCGCGGCATCGTTCCCGAGTTCGGAGCGGGGAATCTTTCCGCGACTAGCGAGTCGTGTTTCCCGTTCCGTCTTCGGAACATCGAGAACAACGAGGAGGTCAGGTTTCGGGAGAAGCGGCAGGTATGCCCGGAGTGTGTGCTCGGACGGCGGCTTTCCGAATACCGACAGTACGTTCTGGAAATGCCCTTGATCGAGAAGTGCTATCTCCCCGCGCGCGGACACTGCGCGTGCGATGACATGTTTTGCGTTGTGGACAAGGAATGAGTTCACGAAAAGGAGCCACTTTGCTCCGCGAGGCGCCTCGCGAAAAAGTCCCGCGAGAAGACGGAAGGCGCGGAGAGGGTTCTCGGCGATGAAGAGTGCGTTATAAAGGATAAGCGCCCATCTCCCGGGGGCCCGTACGACACGCGCGCCTTCCCGCTCCCACGCGCGAGCGAAGGTGGTTTTGCCGCTTCCGGGGAGACCGAAGAGCTCGATAATCATACGAGGTGCGAGGCGATATCCTGATAATTCCACACTGTTCCCGAAGGCGCAGACCGCGGCGACAGGAAGTGGGCAGCGCCCAAGGAAAGCGCTCGTTCGATGAGATGGACCGCGTAGGCCGGTGCACCGGTCGCTCCGGGAGAATTGTAATTCAGAATGTGGAGGGACTGTGGGCCTTCCCGCTCGACGACTTCTTTGACGAACGACCCATCGGCCCCGATGACCGCGCTCCGGACCCCTGAACGCCCTTTCCCCGCGAGATGCCGGGCCGTGAGTGCCGGGAGGAAACGCGCGACGCGCTTCACCAAGGCTCCCGGTGACATGCTGCTTTTCCATTCCGTCCCGGCAAGTTGCCAGAACTCGGCGTTCCCGAAAAGACGCATAACGTTCGGATGCGCGAGTTCGGACGTGTCTCCGAGGAGGCGCGAAAAAGGCGGGATGAGGCCTTCGTACGTGTAGGGCCCGATGACGGGGACTGCCGTGGGCCCGATCTCGACCGTTCCGTCGAAGCGCACGACCCAGTGGGGATCGAGGAATGGCATCTCTCTCCGGCGCGGCACAGAATACACGTTCCGTGAGGCGAGGCGGGCATGCTCCGGCGCGATGCGGAAGTATTCACCCCGGAAATTTACCGCGGCGAGGTTATCCGCAACACCGAGCGCACGGGCGATGCGGAGTGCGCCTCCGCCCGCGCAATTCAGGACGAAGCGGGCCGCTCTAGTGCTCCCGTCCGCGAGGCGCATCTCAAGGTCCGGTCCTTTCGTGCCGATGGACGAGACCGCGACGCCGAGGACGAACGAGACGCCGCCCGCTTCCGCGTCATGACGCAGGGCCTTCGTGAAGCGGCCGAAATCGACCGCGGTGTCGGTCACGGAGAGAAGCGCGCTCTCGCAGGCGATCTCGGGTTCGAGCTTTTTCGCTTCGCGTCCGGAGAGGAGCCGCACTTCGCCCTCGGGGATGCCGTTCTCCGCGGCCCAGCGCGCATACGTTTCAAGGACCTGACGGTCCGTCGCGTCGAGCGCTACCTCAAGCGTGCCGACTTTCTTCCACGGAAGCGAGCGAGCCGCGGCGTATGCGCTCCACAAAGGATACGAGAGGTTCGCCATCCGGGCGAAGATGCGTTTATGCGCGGGGTCGAGATAGAAAGGCCGATGGATGACGCCGGTATTCCTCCCGCTCATGTGCCGCCCGACATCGGCCTCCTGTTCGATGACAAGGATCTGTCGTCCGTCGAAGCGCGTCGAGAGGAGGTACGCGACCGCCGTCCCGAGGATGCCGCCGCCGATGATGACGAAGGTCGGCATGGGTCAAGGCTTTTCGAACGAGATGGCGTAGGACTCTGCGAACAAGGAGAGCGGGAACACGAGGGGGAGGTGTTTGAGGGCCGCATAGAGAGCGCGGTTCGCGGACGCACTGCGGAACATCGGAAGTGTCGCCGTCGCGATGCTGACGTCTGTCACGCGGAGCCCCGCGAGGGTCAAGGCCGCGGCAAGCTCCTCCGGACTCACCTGCCCGCGATGAAGTCGAACTCTCCGGCCGCGCATACGGTCGAACAAACGTTTCGGCATCTTGGTCACGATGGTGCCCCGCCCCCGAGGAGCGAGAGCATGTGCGACGACTCGCGCCGCGGCTTCCTTGTCGGGCACGTATTCGATGGCGCGTGACGAGAAGAAAAAATCCTGCGCGCTCTGCGGCACGAACGCGAGCCAGTCGCTTTCGACGAACGATACCCGGCTTCCCGGGAGGGCGCTCTGGGCTTGGTCGAGCATTTTCTTCGAGATATCGACGAGGGTATATGCAGCGTCCGGATTCGCCTCCATAAGAATCTTGGTCCACGTACCCGGGCCGGGACCGAGCTCGAGGACGGAGCGCGCGCGAGCGAGCGCGGGTAACGCCGCGCGGCGGATCGCATCCCTGGTCATCGCGTACTGCGCCCGCGCCATCGGGGAGGACCCCCAGCGAGCGCGTTCGTAATCGCCGCCGAATTTTTCCGGCGACACGGAATCGTAGAAGCGCTTCGGGTCCATGCGCGACGCCGGCTCGGCGAACGCAGCAAAAAGCTCGTCCGTGAGGCGGAACAGGCTGTGCTCGCGTACCACGCTCTGCCGCAGAGCCCTCCCGAGCTCGTCGCGCTCGGAAACAGAGAGCGAAAGGAATGTTCCGAGCGCTCCGGCGAGGCGCGTAGGGTCGGGGTCGGAAACGATCCACTGCTCCGGGACGAGGCCCGCGAAGGTCCGGCTCCCGACGATAACGGGAGTCCCGCATGCCATCGCTTCGAGCGCAGACTTGTCGAAATGCCCCTCGCGGGCGAGATTCACCGAGACTGCGGCATTGCGGTACTCCGCGGGCGTCAAGCGATTCGGAATGGGCGGCGCGAGTTCGGCAGCCTCCTCGTCAAAGAGGTCCTCGAATTCCCTTCTAAGGCGCGCTCCGTAGTCCGGCACGATGGGACCGACGCTCCGGAGGCGTACGGCCACCCCACGGCTCCGGAGGACCCGCAGGGCCCCGAGCGCGATGTCGAGACGTTTCGACGCCGATACCCTTCCTTGCATGTAGATAAGCGAGGGATCGCGCGTGCCCTCTTGGGGCGCGAAGAGCGTCGTGTCGATTCCGACGGGCATCCGCTCCGAGCGCGGGTGCTCGGCGCTCGCGGATTCGGGAGAGGTGTAGAAAACGCGCTCGACCCCGAGGAGCGCGAGCCGGAGGAAGAGTCCGCGGGCGGGGTGGTTATACCAGAGGAAGAAGCGTTTTCCCATGAACGCCCAGAAGGGGCCGCCGAGGACGGCGTGCTCCGGCGTCATGTGGACGAGGACGGCGTCGTACTCGTTTCGGAATCCAAGAATGAAGGCGATGAAGCGAACAACGCGCGTGAGGCGCGAAACGCCTTCTTCCTTCCCGAGCGAATGGACGCTTACGTTTTCGGGAAGCTCATGCACGCCAACCGCGTTCGCGATGACGATGATGCGTTCGGCCCGGGTCGAGAATTCCTCGAGCCAGCGATGGAAGAAACCGAGGACAGGGTCATCCCGGTCGACCGCTTGCGTCACGACGAGAAGTTTCACCCCGTTAGAAATTTTGCCAGAGTCGTTTTTCATGACACAGATTTTTGAGACTCGCTTGGAAAACCGAATGTCACACGGGGTTGTACCGATATGATTTCTAACGGGGTTCAGGGAGCTCTGAAAGCGACCTCACGACCGGGTACGTGCTTTGTGCATCCGCATCGTCCCGACGCATCTCAAATATCGCCGCCGCCGGACAGGCATCCCTGACGGAATTGAGCTGGCCGGGCCGATCATCAACAAAAAAGACGGGCCCCGGGGTCCCCGCTGCGGCCTCCTCAACGAAAGGGCCCTTGGGAGCATCGTCGGTATAGATCGCCCGGACTCCGGGAAGCGCGTTCGCGACTTTCGCCGCCTGCCACATGACGGGCCCCGCGGTCACGATCACACAAGGATGCGTTTCCACGAACGCCGCGACATCGGGGTACAGGAACTGAGCGAGCTCGCCTTCTGCGAAAGACAGCTTCCCGGCCCCGACCAACGTGTCAAGCTCGCGCGCGAGCTCGACGAACGGAGGCACGGAAAGGCCCGCGCAGGCGGGTTTCGCGAAGAGGTACGGGAGGAATCGACGCGTATCGAAAAGCGTCATGTCGAAATCGAGGAAGTAGGTCATGAATTACATACTACCCCCGCGGGAAGAAGGTTCTCGCGCGGAGTTTTAGAGCAGAGCTGTAACCGCTTCCGCGATGCGCTCCGGACTGTGGCGGATGAACGAACGAGGGGTCTTGTCACCGTTCGGCTTCTCAATGATAACCGCATCCGCGAACGGCCGGCGCACGACCCGTGGTTCTTTCGGGAGGTCGTCGACGACAGGATATTCATGCTCCGCAGCGTACCGGCGGAGCGCCTCTTCAGGAATCGCGCCCGCGTGCACCAAGACGACGTCCGGGCGCCTTCCCGCGTAGCGGGTTATCTCATCGAGATGTTGTTTCGCTCCATAGCCCTCGGTCTGCCCGGCCCGGGTGAAGAGGTTGACGATATAGATGAGGCGGGCCTTCGAGGCGGCCACGGCTTCAGGGAGCCCCTTGACCGTGAAATTCGCCAAGGTCGAAGCATAGAGGTCCCCGGGACCGAGGATGATGAGGTCGGCAGAGGCGATCGCACTCTTCGCTTCATCACTCGCGACGACGGATTCGTGAGGCGTGGCCGAGGCGACGGACGAGATCGAATCGATGGGCGAGCGTCCGACAATATGCTCGTCGATGACATGTTCACCCGAGAGCGTTGTGCCGTCCTTGAGTGTTGCAACCAGAGTCGCGGGTGTGTTTGAAACAGGCACGACCCATCCGTTCACGCGGAGGATGGCGGAGGCGGCTTTGATGGCTTTGGCATCGGAGCCGAGAATGTCAGAAAGGGCGGTAAGAAAAAGATTCCCGAAATTGTGTCCCCCGACGTCGCCTTTCGAAAAACGGTACTCAAAGAGAGACCGTATGATGGCAGGATCGTCGACGTTCGAGAGCGCTATGAGGGCTTGGCGCGCGTCTCCGAGAGGGAGAAAGCCGTACGCATCCCTAAGACGGCCGGTCGAGCCGCCGTCGTCAGCGACCGACACGATGGCGGAAAGGCGTAGTGCCGGCACCTGCTTCAAGGCAGTGAGGACGACGAACGTCCCGGTACCGCCTCCCACGGTGACAACATTCTTCTTCGGTTCATCAGGCATGTCTATACATCGTCGCCGTAGACTCCGGCGAGGAGGTCGAGGTCCTTTCCACTTTCCTTGAGGAGCTTGATGTTCTTCGTTTCGAGAGCGCGTAAAACCGCGATCGATTCCTTATCGTGCGCGAGAACCTTCTCGAAGAGCTCGCGGAACGCGGCAAAGTCCTTGATGAGGCAATGGCCTCCCGCACCGCGCCCGGGGTTCGCGGACAAATGCGTGTGCTGGTGTACGGGCATCAGGTGTGAACCGCCGATCCTCGCGTCCGCTTTCACGTTTGCCGCGATAGCATTCCAGCGCGCTCCATGGGCTTCCGCGAGGTCATACATGAGATTCATGAAGACGAGTTTGGTGAAGAGAAAGTTGTTGCCGACATACTTGGTAATCTCGGCTTCTGTCGCCGTGCAGACGGACGCATACGGTGCTTCCGGCAAAACGGACACCACGAGGTCCGCCGCCTTCCGCCAGCGCGTGTCGTGAAATCTCTTTTGCGGAATGCCGACGATGTTGCGCGCGGGATGGTCGACGTCCTCTTTCACCGAAGCTTCGCGGAGGAATTCCGGCGAATGAAGGAGAATAATGCCGGGGAATTTTTCCTGGAGGGCGTCCGTGGTACCCGGAAGAACCGTGGACTTGATGACGGCAATCTTTCCCTTCCCGACATGCGATATCACGTTCCGGAGGATACTGTCGTCGAATCCTCGCGGCGTCGTAGGTGTCGGGACCGCGATAAAGACGATGTCAGAGGTCGCGATGGCTTCTTTGTTGCGCGCGTGCTCTCGCTCTTTCGAGTACCGGACGATATCGAACCCGCGCTCCTCGTAATGATCAGCCAAGTGCTTGCCGATCCATCCCTGCCCGACAAATCCGATGAGGAGGCGGCGAGGGCCGCGCGGGGGGGCCGCCCCCGGCGTCGAAGTCTGTTTTTGCCTTGATTTTACTTGCTTTTTTTGCGATCGCGAAGAAGGGCTCATGGTATGCAAGTATGCATCGCTTCCCGATAACGGGCAAGGTATTCCGCGTCCGAAATACAGTGCGCGGCCGCCCGTCCCCGCGCCGCCCTGCCCATCTTCTCCGCAAGCGCGCCATCCTCGATGAATTGCGCAAGCGCTCGCGCGACGTCGCGCGAGCGCGGACGGACCACGAGCGCTTCTTTCCCGTCCCGAAGCACTTCGCCCACGATCCCGACATCAGTTGTCACAATGGGAAGCGCGGAGAGGGACGCCTCGATGAGCGACCGACCGTACCCTTCGTACGCCGAGAGCGAGACGAATGCGTCGGCGCTCGCATAGAAGGGTGATGCATCGTCCTGCCATCCTGCGAATCGCACACGCTCGTGAACCCCGCTGGCGCGAGCCCGCGCCTCGAGTGCCTCGCGCAAGGGTCCATCACCAACCACGGTCAGGGTTGCGCGAGGCAGGTCGCGCATCGCATCGATGAGGACGTGAAGGCGCTTCTCGTCCGTCAGACGGGAAACCGAGAGAACGGAGAAATTTTCGCTCGCGGCGCGCGCTTCCGCAAGATGCGCCCCGGGCACCGTGCTCGGAGGTATCGGCAAGACCGAGACGGGAGCGGATGTCATCCGGCGCACAGACTTGAGGGTCCGCTCCGACACTGCGCGAACACACGCCGCTCGAGGGATCACGAGCCGCGCGAGCACGCTCTCAATGAGCCGCCGCACGGATGCGAAGGCGAATGCGGGCGCGAAGGGATCGGTATGAATCTGTATCTGGAGAGGGATATGTGCCCGCTTCGCCGCAATTAAACCTGCGAAGCCGATGAAAAAAGGATCCTGCGCCGAGATGACGTCGGGGTGCTCTCTCGCGAGGACGGCTTCCGTCTCGCGGAATGCCAAAAAGAACGCGTCCGTCTTTCCCCTCCCTCCCGGCGCGACCGCGCGCACGTTCGGTGCAAGCGCGCGTTCGTGGCGAGCGCCGACGCCGAACACAACGACAGTGAGGTGGCGGAAAATCGTCCCGTAGGAGGCGATGCGCGCAGCCGTGGGGCCGCCTTCAAGAATTTTCATGTCTTGGGAGAGCATTACGACGTTCATAGTCCCTTTTTGAGGAGGTGCACGGTCTCCTCGATCATGCGCTCGTTCGAGAATCGCTTCACGGTACGCTTCGCGGCGCCAGTCAAGCGCGCCCGGAGCTCCGCATCTTTGAGGAGCGCCGTGACCCTCTCTGCAATGAGCTCCGTGTCGTCGGGAGCGACGAGGTAGCCGTTCTTGCCGTCCTCGATGACCTCGGGGTTCCCGCCGACCCGGGTCGTGACGATGGGGACCCCGACCGCCATTACCTCAAGGAGCTGGTGTGAGAGTCCTTCGTAACGGGAATTGAGGACGAAGACGTCCGCGATCCGGATGTAGCGGATGAGAATCTCCCGCTCGACCTCTCCGGCGAATATGACCGAATCCGCGAGTCCGAGCTCGGTGGATGTTTTTTCGAGCCGCTCCATATCGGAACCCGCCCCGATGATGAGAAGTTTCAGGTCCGGAAATTCGCGTTTCAAAACGGGCACGAGTTCGATAAGGGCAGTGAAGCCCTTCCAGGGCACTAGGCGCCCGATCGAAAGCACGAGTTTCCCCTGGAACCGGAGGAGCCCGCGGAGGACGGGTTTATTTCCAGTTTCTTTAAAGTCCTCGATGCCGTTGTAGATGTGTATGACCTTCTTCGGGTCCACCCGCCACCCGCGTACGATGCGGCCCATGTACTTCGACGGAACGATGAGGGCGTTAGCGGAACGTACGACGAAAAGCTGTAAAGTCCGCATCACCATAAGGATAAAGTTCCACTTCCACGAAAAAAGCGGCATCTTCTCCAAGGGCCCGGTGACGCCGAAGCGTCTGACCCCCTGTTCCCAAGCGTGGTCGCCCGGCACCCTGACGAAGAGGCGCTTTCGCAGAATTAGGTTCGCGAGCGCGGTTGGGAGTCCGACAGAGAAGGTGTCCTGTGCATAGAGAACGTCCGCGGAGCGGCCGCGCGCGAGGACTTTGAAAAAGAAGAGGAGGTGCCTCACGAGTGGCGGGTATTTCCGGACTTCCCGGAACGGGAGAAGTTCGACCGCAACTCCGTGCGCGGGTAAATGCTCCATAAGGAACTTCGAATACGTCGCGGGGCCACCGATGTCGGGCGGGTAGAGACCGGTCGCGATGAGGACGCGAAGATGGGTCATGCGCGAAGGACCGCCGCGAATGCGCGCTCGCGCATGTCGCGGGTAACGATGTCCCAATCGTACTTCTGGAGGACCATGGCCTTCGCGGTTAACGTAACCGCGCGAACCTTTTCCTGATGCCCCATGACGTCGCGGACCGCGCGCGCGATGCTTTCGGGCGAATCACGGTCGACGGCCCAGCCGGTTACAGGTTCCTCGGGGTTCCGCTTTTCGTCAAAGAGAAAGTCGGCGAGGCCTCCTTCTTGCGTCGCGATGACCGGGAGTCCCGCAGCCATCGCCTCAACAAACGAGTTTCCCATGCCTTCCGAGCGCGAAGGCCGTATGAAGATGTCGGAGGCCTTGAGGTACCGCGGGAGGTCTGCGTGCCCGATCTGCCCCAAGAACACGACACGTTTGCCGACGCCGAGTTTTCCTGCAAGTCCCTTGAGGAGCTTCTCGTCCGGACCGATACCAAGGACGAGGAAGCGCACGTTCTCGGGAAGAGCCGGAAGCGCGCGTATGACATCGTCAATGCCGTTTTTACGGACGAGTCGCGAGGTCGTTATCAGGAAAACGTCGCCCATGGCTTTCCCTAGGGCGTCCTTCGTTTCGTTCACGATCGCGTCAGGAACCGCGCTTGCGAAGCGCCCGGTGTCGACCGCGTTCGGGATCATGAATGAGGGGCCCCTGAAGCCCATCTTCCTTCCCCACCGCTCGAGGAAGGTCGATATCGGCTGCAGAGTGTCGGCTTTCGTGAATGCGCGTCGGAACAAGGGGCCGAAAATGCCCATCTTCCGCTCTATGTATTCGGGCGGATCCCCTTCCTGAAGTGTGAGAAGGTAGCCGACCCGCGGGAAGAAGGTCTTGAAGAGGCCTGCGGGCACGCCGCATGAGTGCGCCATCATCGCCCAGACCGCGTCATACCGATGAGTCGCGTTGAGTTCGCGGGCTTTCCAGAACGCGGTGAACTGGAAGAAGAGCTTGTTCAGGTAGAGCGGGAAGCGCTTCAGATCCTCCATGCTGGGTTCCCGCGCGGTGAAGCCGATGCGGTGGACGAGAACGTTCCCGATCCTCTCGACCGCGGGAAGCGTCGAGTCGTAGCGAAGCGTCACCATGTGGAACTCGATATCGGAAGGCGCGATGCGGCCAGTGATCTCCCGTATCGCGACCTCGGCGCCGCCGACATGCTTCGGGAAATACGAAAGGGAGAAGATGAGTATCTTTTTCATGCTGCGCTATGTTCGGTCATGAGGATCTCGGCGTACGCGTAGCGGAGCTGGTTCGCGAACGCATCGCCTTCTCCCAGAGAACTTCGCGAGAGCGGCCGCCCGAAAATGCCCGAGGCGTGCGTTTCCTGGGAGGGACTCGCGCCGTACACCTGGTCCGCGTCGGAGAGGACGAGCGTGAAGAACGGGCGCTGAAGCGAGGAGAGGTCGGAGAGGCGCTGGTCCGCGAGTGTCACGAGAAGAGGAAGGCGCGAGGTGTACTTGAGTAGGATCCCCGCAAGGGCTGCGTAGCTTGCCATCAAGGACCAGGCGAAGAGGTAGCGGTGTTTCGCGTGGAGTGCCCGCGCCACGAGAAAACCTGAAAGAGGCAAAAGATATTTGTCGAGCGGCTGCCCTATGCCGCTGCGGTGGATCTCGACATTTGGCGCGTCGGGAAGGGGCCCCACGGCCTTAACGGCGAAGCGCGTCGTCACGATGTCGAACCTCACGTCCGGCATTTTCCGCATGAGGGTCGCGAGCGCACGCTCCGCAGGGCCCATTATCGGATAGAACGTCGTCGAGAACACGAGGACGCGCCGCTCCCGCGGCGTCCCGCGCGGGTGCTCGCGCGTGAAATTCATGATGTACTCCTCGAGCGAGCGTGTCGGCTTCCATCCGAGAGTCCGCGATTTCCGGGTATCGAGCCCTGATTCCATGCGGTTCCCCGCACGGGGAGGCAACATCACGATGTCGCCGCCGAAAAGCTGTGCGACCTCGAGGATGGTGAACGCCCGTTCGTTCCCGAGCCCGTACTCGTCCCCCTGCCCGCGCTGGCCCACGGCAATGAGCCCGTCCACGATGTCGTCGACGTGAGTGAAATTGCGTTTCTGCGTCCCGGGCGAGGTGACCGCGAAAGGAGAACCGGCGAGGTACATGCGTTTGAACATCTCGATCACGGTGCCGTAGACGCCCGAGCGCTCGCGCGGGCCGTATACGTTATAGAAATAGGCGATGGCGTAGGCGAGTTTATGCCGCTCCCCCACTTCGCGGACGAGCTCCGTGTTCGCGGCTTTGGTCGACGCGTACGGGGTCGCCTCGCGGGCGCGACCGTTGTCGCCAAACTTGGTCGATGAGCCCGCGTACACGAGCTTGCCGCCACGTTCGCGCCAGAACTCGACAACCCCGCGTGTGCCGCGAACATTGAGGTCATGGACGACTTGTGGCTCGAGAACGCTCTGTTCGACACGGGCATATTCCCCGAGGTGGTAGAGGAGGTCGGGCGTTTCGGGAACGTGCGTGGCGATATCTTTCGTGTGTCCTTCGCGGTATTCCGCTCCCGGGACGTGATTATCGCGCGAACCGGCAAAATAGTTGTCGAGCGAGATAACGCGGTGTCCCTCTCTGACAAGGCGCTCGATAAGGTGCGAACCGATGAATCCCGCACCACCGGTTACCAAAATAGTTTTTCTTTCTTTGTTCACCATAAAAAATTAAGCCGGGGGGGCCTTACACAGAATCTCCCAACAGAAGCAGGTGGTGCGGGATTCATGGTTCCTCTTCGGTAATCCGGTAGCCGGACCCGCTTCTCTTCCGTCCGAGGATGACCGCGAGGGTTCCAGCGAGAGATATGAGGAGGAGGCCGCCTAGCCACGGAAGCATAGCAAACAGGTTCGTGCTGCCTTCTCCCTCGCTCTTGAGGGCGGCCGCTCCCACCGCGGCAAGTCCGTCCCGCGCTTCCCCCCGGGGGGCGGACGCGCTTCTCTCATTAACCTCGGGTTCCGGCGGAAGGTTTCTCGGCGGCGCTTCGCTCGTCTGTGCGGGCTTCGGCGGGGGGAGTATCACGTCAGGAGACGTCGGCATGCCGGGCGTGGGGCGCCGGGGTGTCCACGCGCCGCCATTCGCATTGAGCGAATTCCCGTCTCCCGAAGCACCGGCCGTGACGTTATACGCGGCCGTGGCAACGGGCGTCGAAGACGCATCGAGGAAGGCAAGCGTCTCGCCGGAGTTCCCGAGAGAAAACGAACTCTCGAAGAGAGCTCCGGCGTAGCCGGGCGAGCCGACCATGAACGCCGCCCGGTCGTCCGCGATGACCGCGAACGACCGCGGCGGGACGAGCGGCGTCCCTGCGGACACGATCTTGTGGTGGACCCCGGCTTCCAAGAGCTTCCAATGGGTTATATCGACTGGAGCATCGCCCGTGTTTTCTATCTCGATCCATTCGCGCCCCTGGTCCGCGCCCGGAAGGTCGTACATGATCTCGGAAACGATAATGCCGGCAGACAAAGGTGCCGGCAGAAAGATGAAGGTGAGCGCGAGGAGGCCGCTATGCGCCGACCGGAGTGACATAGAGCATGCGCTTGAGTTCGTCTTCGGGTATCTCCGACGGCTTCGAGGGGGGTGGAGGTCCTACGGGCGCGGAGCGGACGCGCTCGGCCGCGGCCCCTCCTTCGGGAGGAGCGGCGGTTTTCTCGGTATTCGGTTGCACGGCATCTCCTCCCCGTTTCGAGAATATGGAGCGGAATGTGTCAGAAAAGGTTCCCGAATCGCCTCCCTTTCCCTTCTGCTTCTGCTCGTCATTCGGGTCATCCGCTTTCTTGAAGAGCTGGTCGACTTTTATCCGTGGGGTTGTATACCGGTCGCGAGAGAGGGCGATGAGATCCTGATAGGAACCTTCACGGAGCTCCGGAAGCGGCAACGATTGCGCAAAAAACGGACGCGTCCTCACCCCGTCGATCGCGAGCGCGAGCGCGAATTCTCCTTGTTCAAGCTTCGCAAGTTCTTCGGATTCGATATACGGATAGAAGAGGCGCTCCACAAACGGGAGGTCTGCCGGAGCCGGAGACAGGGATACGATGGAGAGGCACCGCGCGAGCGCTTTTTCCCTCACGGGTCTGTCGGCATCGGTCACGGCGGTATCGGCGATCGTGAACGCAAGGCCCCGATCAGTGAAAAGATGCTCGACGTCCTCCTCGGAGAGGCTCCTGAGGGTGTCATTGAGATAGACCATGAACGGGGTCTTGGCCGCCCGGGCCCGGGCCCGGGCGGCATGTATAAGAACCCGAACCAAGGGCGCGATGCGCGTCGGAAACATCCTGACGCGGGACAGATCGGCGATGAGAATTCCACCCGCAGCAACCGCCGCAAGTGCGAATTTCGAAGCAACCTGCCCCAAGAGATTCCGAGTCAGGGTATCTTTCGCGATGTACCTGCCGTGTTCGGAGACGAGTTCGGTGTCGTCGGGCCGTTCGGAAAGGAGTTTCTCGAACGCCGCGAGCGCGGAGAGGTCGTCCCCGAATTCCTTCTTCCGGGCCTCGGCGTCGGTCACGAGGTCGTAGACGGTCACGATGGAGCTTGCGACGTTCCCGATGAGGCGCTCGGCGAGGATGTCGGAGAGGGGCGAGAGCGGGATGCGGTACATGCTCGCGAGCGCGCGGGAGAGCATATCGCGACCATCTTTCCCGCCAAGCGCACGGAAATCATCGAGCGGATTCCACGAGAACGGGTATTCGCCGTCGGAGGGGTCGAGGAATATCAGTCGGTCGCGGGCGGCAGGGTCCATCCGCTCGAGGAGAACCCGCGCGAACTCGCCGTCAGCATCAAGGACGATGACGCCTGCGGCGCGCTCCATGTCCTGAAGACACATCCCGGCGATGAGTGCCGACTTGCCGCTTCCGGGCTTCCCCACGACGGCCAGATGTCCCGTGCGATCAGTATCCTTGATTCCAAACGTCGCTACGACGTCCTTCAGGGTCGTCGTGCCGAAATAGGTGATGCCGGATCCCCAATCCATTAGGACAGTATAGTGCCGCCGGCTCTTCCGTGCCAGCGTTTTGGGCCTTATGGTTGGCCGTTTTCTTCGAGGAGGACCGCACGAAGGGACGTGTACTTGTTCGCGGGATCCCAGAAAAGGTACGAGGAGAGACCCGCGTCCTCGTTCGCCCGTATCTGCGCCTTGACCATCGCCGGAGTGTACGGAACGGGATAATCGAAACTCTGGAGCCATGGGCGAATAACTGACGAGGGGTATGGCGCTTTCGCGTACATCCCGCTCGGGACTTCCTTCGTCGTTGTGGGAGCGTTTGCGCTTCCGGGAATGATGACCGTCTTCATGATGGGCGTCGTCGCAAAACCGGCGACGACGGTTGTGGTCGCGAACGCACGCCGTACTGCCTCAACAAGTGACGTGTGAACCACAAGGTACGGGTCGCTGTTCACGTTCGCGAGGCCCGCGAAGCCCTTGTTGTAGTGCGACGGGTAGACCATGGGGTCGATGTAGTCGAAATACGGGAGCGCGCGCTCCAAGACCTGGCCGATGCCGAGGTCATCCGCGTGAACGGTGACGTACCCGAAGAGGTCTGCTGACGTGAGGACGCCGATGGGGGCGACGTTATCGTGAAGGTATCTGAAGAACGCCTCGAGCGCCGCGGGCTTGTCGGGATCCACGTATTTCGCGTCCGCCATGACACCATCCGACGGGTAGCGGATGTAATCGTAATTGAGCTCGTCAAACCCGATCGCGTAGGATTCTTTCGACAGCGCGATGATATATTCCCAGAACGGGCGTGA